>JABDNG010000073.1 GCA_013001045.1 Woeseiaceae bacterium
CGGTCATAGCGCTTGGTGGTGGCGTGGTCGGCGATATCGCAGGTTTTGCCGCAGCCTGTTATATGCGCGGTGTCGCGTTCATCCAGGTACCTACATCCTTGCTTGCGCAGGTCGATTCATCGGTCGGTGGCAAGACGGGTGTCAATCATGAGAAAGGCAAGAATCTGATCGGCGCGTTTCATCAGCCGCGGGCCGTCCTTATTGACACGGACACGCTGAGCACCCTGCCGGCACGTGAACTCAAAGCGGGGCTCGCGGAGGTCATCAAGTACGGCGCGATCTGTGATACCACGTTCTTTGCCTGGCTCGAATCCAATATGGATGCGTTACTCGAAAAAGACCCGCAAACGCTCGCTTACGCCATCCAGCGCTCCTGCGAGCTCAAGGCAGAGGTTGTCTCCGAGGACGAACGAGAGTCGGGTCGACGAGCCATCCTGAACTTCGGTCATACCTTCGGTCACGCTATCGAACGCTGCCAGGGCTACGGCGACTGGTTGCACGGAGAAGCGGTTGCGGCCGGTATGGTCATGGCTGCGCGCTTGAGCGGCATCCCGACCGGTGACGTGTCCCGGCTTGAAGCATTATTGGGCGCGGCCGGACTCCCGATCGAGCCACCGGACCTGACGAGCGAGCGCTGGCTGGAGGCCATGGGCATGGACAAGAAAGTGCAGCAAAAGAAGCTGCGCTTCGTCCTGCTGCAGTCGCTCGGCGACGCTTACGTAAGCGCAGACTACGACGAGAGCCGATTGAGCGCCCTGACAGGAGTTCCCGATTGATGGGTGTCGATAGCCTCGCACCCTATGCTGCCGACGAATTGCGAAGTCGTGGACGAAAATACGATGAGCCGCGCGCCGCCTACCGGGGCGAGTACCAACGGGACCGGGACCGCATCATTCATTCGACAGGTTTCCGGCGCCTGGTTTACAAGACCCAGGTCTTCGTCAATCACGAGGGTGATCTGTATCGTACGCGCTTGACGCACTCACTCGAGGTATCGCAGATTGGGCGTACGGTCGCGGTCGCACTCAACCTGAACGAGGCGCTCACCGAAGCGATCTGCCTCGCGCATGACCTGGGGCATACGCCATTTGGACACGCGGGCCAGGATACCCTCAACGCCTGCATGCGCGACTTCGGGGGCTTCGAACACAACCTGCAGTCGTTGCGGGTTGTCGATGTGCTGGAAGCCAAGTACGCCGATTTTCCAGGCCTCAATCTCATGTTCGAAACGCGGGAGGGAATCCTCAAGCACTGCTCCGTGCGGAACGCGCGTGAGCTCGGCGACGTCGGCGAACGGTTCCTGGAACGCAAACAGCCGGGCCTTGAAGCGCAGATCGCAAACATTGCAGACGCGATCGCGTACAACAACCATGATGTCGACGATGGTTTTCGTGCGGGCCTTCTGAGCCTCGATCAGCTCCGCGAACAAGACCTTTTCGAGACCCATTATTCGGCCGTGCATCGCCGCTATCCTGACCTCGAAGACCGCCGGCTAATCTACGAGATCATTCGCCGAATGATCGGCACGGTGGTCACGGACCTTATCGAAGAAACCCGGCGGCGCATTGAAACAGCGCGTCCACGCTCCATCGATGACGTTCGTGACGCCGGCAATCCCATGGTGTCGATGTCTGAGGGCGTTTACGGACAACATGTATCGTTGAAAAAATTCCTTAACCAGCACCTCTACCGTCACGAACAGAAACTGGCGATGACGCGAAAGGTGCAGACCGTGATCGAAGAGTTGTTCGCGGCCTATTCGGATGACGTGCGACGTATGCCGCCTGAATTCGCCGAGGCCGCTGCCAATCTCGACGAAGTCGGCAAGTCCAGAATTGTGGCCGACTACATCGCGGGGATGACAGATCGATACGCGATCGCGGCACACGAAGGGCTCATGGACTGATAGAATGCGCCGCGCCTTAAAGGATCTGCCGTGAAGCACAAAACTATTCCGAATAAAGACCGCCTGATTTTTGCGATGGACGTACCCGACTGTGATCGTGCGCGAGCGCTGGCCGGGGAGTTGGGTGACGCTGTGACGTTCTACAAGATCGGGCTCGAGCTTATGATGAGTGGCGAGTATTTTGAGCTCCTCGACTGGATGCTGGCGCGCGACAAGAAGGTCTTTTGTGATCTTAAATTCTTCGATATTCCGGCCACCGTGGGCTCCGCCGTGCGTGCACTCAAGGATCGCGGTGCCTCGTTCGTTACGGTGCATGGCAACCAGTCAATCATGGAAGCGGCGGCCGAAAACAAGGGTGGCAGCCTGAAGGTGCTTGCCGTAACCGTCCTGACCAGCCTGGATCGGGGCGACCTCGATGATCTTGGCTTCGACTGCGACCTCGAGTCCCTTGTACTGTCACGGGCCAGGCGTGCGCTGGAAAGCGGTTGCGACGGCGTGATTTCGTCGGGCCTCGAAGTGCCAAAATTGCGCGAACACATCGACAACAAACTGCTCGTCATTTCGCCCGGCATTCGTCCCGTCGACAACAAGCCGATGGGTGACCAGAAGCGTGTCGTTACGGTCGAGACGGCATTCTCGAATGGCGCCGATTACATCGTTGTGGGCCGGCCGATTCGCGACGCCGAAAGTCCGCGCGCCGCTGCGGAGGCCATGCAGGCCTCAATCGCCGCACAGGTGGGTGCGTAATGCCTGAATTGAAGAATGATTTGTTCTTGCGCGCCTTGCGACGCCAGCCTGTGCCACGGACCCCGGTCTGGATCATGCGCCAGGCAGGGCGCTACCTTCCCGAGTACCGGGAGGTTCGGGCGGAAGCCGGAGACTTCATGAGCCTGTGCCGCAACGCGCCGCTGGCCTGCGAGGTCACGTTACAGCCATTGCGGCGCTTCAAGCTGGATGCGGCAATCCTGTTCTCGGATATTCTCACCGTGCCTGACGCCCTTGGCCTGGGTCTCTATTTCGAGACAGGCGAAGGCCCGCGATTCAAGCGGCCTGTACAAGACGCCGCGGCCATTCGCAGGCTGTCCGTACCCGACGTCGGCTCGGAACTGGGTTATGTGTTCGAGGCCGTCAGCACGATCAGAACGGCGCTGGACGGCCAGGTGCCGCTGATCGGATTTGCAGGGAGTCCGTGGACGGTGGCGACGTACATGGTTGAAGGTCGCTCCAGCCGCGACTTTGCAACCATCAAGGGCCTTGCGAAAGAAGACCCGGATGCGTTGCTGCACTTATTGGACATCGTGACGGAAACGACCGTGCACTACCTGAACTCACAAATAGACGCGGGTGCGCAGGCGATCATGGTTTTTGACACCTGGGGTTCGGCCCTGGAGCCTGATGATTATCATCGTTTCTCGCTCGCCAACATGCAGACCATTGTCGATAATCTCGTGCGCGACAAAGGCGGCGAGTCCATCCCGGTGATCCTGTTCACAAAGGGGGCCGGCGCATTGCTTGCGGACATGGTGGACAGCGGCTGCGATGCGCTGGGCGTCGACTGGACGACGGATCTCGCGACGGCGCGCCGCTATGTCGAGGACAAGGTAGCGCTGCAAGGTAACCTTGATCCGGCGACCTTGCGCGAAAGCCCGGCCGTCATCCGGCAGGGCGTTGCGGATACGCTGGAAAGTTACGGCCGCGGGCCGGGGCACGTGTTCAATCTCGGGCACGGCATCACGCCGGACATCGATCCGGAGCACCTCGGCGTGCTGGTCGATGCAGTCCACGAGCTAAGCCCGCAGTATCACCAGTAGCCACCGCCCACCTTGTCAAGCGATCGGCCCCGCTCCGGAAGCCCCTCTCGCTTAACCTCGCTCGGCGTCCTGCCTGGCTCGGATCGGGTTACGCTTGCTTTGGCGTCCATGCGTCGCGGCGCTCCCGTCAAGCGGGACCGAGGTCCACACGACGCTTGAGGAGCTTCCGAAGCGCAGCCTGCACGTAGCCGATCCTGCGCGACCAGATCATCTTATTGGAGCAGCGGCGGTGAGTGCCGGGGTGTCTCACAAAGCGAGTTTGTGAAACAGCTGTTTGAGCGACCGAGATTCCCCGGCGATCGACGCCGCGCTGCGGTGCGGGGTGTCTCACATAGCGAGGTTAAGCGAGACGATCTTCCCAATCGGCGCCCGCGGCTTGAACAGTGTGTGAAAGTTGGTTTGAGGTCAAAGAATCTCGATTTCGAGAATCTGGCAATCCTGCGCGACTTCGATCGTTGAACCACCGTGCGTTTCCGCCGGCGCCCAGACAGCTTCGCCGAGCTTGAAGAGTTGCATCCGTTGGCCACCTTCACCGTCATCCTCGAGCCACGCGCAGGATTGCAGGTAGACCATCACGCGGTCCGGGTGAGCGTGCAGCGGCTGCGTTTCGTCGTTGCGCACGGTTTGCCGCAGCACACGCACTTTCTCGTTCTCAAAGTCGAGTGAGTAAATGTGCGGGGCAACCCGTAGCGGATCGAGCGGCCTGGGTACGGCGGCGCCAACAACGGCCGCTAACAGCAAGGTGGGCAGTAGTGCTACGACATTCAGTTTTCTCATGGGGGCCTCTTTGACGACGCTCCATCGAGCGTCGATCAGTCACGCAGCTCGCGGCGAAGAATCTTGCCGACATTCGTTTTCGGAAGCTCATCGCGAAACTCGACGAGCTTCGGACGCTTGTAACCCGTCAGATTCTTGCGGCAGTGATCGAGAACGTCTTTCTCGCAAAGGCTGTCATCCTTTCGCACGACAAAGACCTTGACGATCTCACCCGATCGCTCATCGGGAACGCCAATGGCGGCCGCCTCGAGCACGCCATCAAGCTCGACGACGATGTTCTCGATTTCGTTGGGGTATACGTTGAAGCCTGATACGAGGATCATGTCCTTCTTGCGGTCTTCGATATAGAAATAGCCGTCGTCATCCATGCGCCCTATATCGCCGGTCTTGAGCCAGCCGCCGGGCAACATCACCTCCGCCGTTTCTGCCGGTCGCTGCCAGTAACCCTCCATGACCTGAGGCCCCTTGATACAGATCTCGCCGATCTGGCCCGCTGGCAGCGGCTTGCCGTCGTCATCCGTAATGATGACGTCAGTCGAGGGTATCGGCAGCCCGATGGTGCCCGTAAATTCGGAATCGACAGGGCATACGATGGCCGCCGGCGAAGTTTCGGTGAGGCCATAACCCTGCAGAATGGTCCCACCCGTTACCTTCTTCCAGTCTTTGGCTACGGCAGGCTGAACGGCCGTGCCGCCGCCGATGCAGACGCGCAGGTGGCTGAAGTCGATGTCCTTGCAGCTTGGCGTGTTCAACAGGGCGGAGAACATCGTGTTGACGCCCGTAAACATGTTGAACGGGTACTTCGCGATTTCTTTGGCGAAACCCTCGAAGTCGCGTGGGTTGGTAATCAGGATGTTGTGTCCACCCTGTGCCATCACCGTCAGGCAATTACCCTGCAACGAAAAGATATGGTAGAGGGGCAAGGCGGTAATCGCGATGATCGGGTGTACGTCCTCGTAGGCATCGCCTTGCCAGACGATGGTCTGCTGAACGTTGTACACCATGTTGCGGTGGCTCAGCATGGCGCCTTTCGAGACGCCGGTCGTTCCACCGGTGTATTGTAAATACGCGATATCTGCGAAACCGATGTCAACAGGCTGCAGAGTCTTGTTCGCTCCGGCTCTAAGCGCCCCCTTGAAGGAGACGCTGTTTGCCAGGTTGTACGCCGGCACCTGTTTCTTGACGTGCCGGAGCACGAAGTTGGTCAGAGTGCTCTTCGGCCAACCCAGAAGATCGCCGACGCCCGTTGTGACAACGTGCTCGACGTCGGTATCGGCGACCACCTCTTCGAGTACCTTGGCGAAGTTTTCCAGAATGACAATACATCGAGCCCCGGAGTCCTTGAGCTGGTGCTTGAGTTCGCGTGCCGTGTACATCGGGTTGACGTTAACCACGACGAGTCCCGCACGGAAAGCGCCGCACATTACGACGGGGTATTGCAGGATATTCGGCAACATGATGGCGACCCGCTCGCCTCGCGTCAGGCCGATGGTCTGTTGCAAGTAACAGGCGAAGCGCATGGATAACTGATCCAGGTCGCGATAACTGAGCGTCCGCCCCATGTTGGTGTAAGCCGGATTATCGGGGTACTCGGAGAAGCCGTGTGCGAAGAGCTCGCGGATCGAACGAAACGGCGCTGTCGGTACCTCGGCGGGCACGCCCTCCGGATAGGATTTCAGCCAGACTTTTTCCAAAATCAGTTTCCCCCCTCAATTCCGGCGCCGCGGTTACTTACTTCGTCAGCGCCTGTCGAAATGATAACGCATCGTCGAGTGCGGCGCTGATTATCGGCCAGGCGTTCTCGAGCAGGATCGGCTGAGCTTTCGTGTTCGGGTGAATACGATCCGCCTGCAGCAGTTCGTCATTCATCGCCACGCCCTCCATGAAGAATTCGATCCACGGGACATCGAGACTGTCGGCGACCTGGCGATATACGGCCTCGAAGGCAGCGGTGTATCGCGGGCCGTAATTCGTCGGAATCCGTATGCCCAGCAGCACGACGGATGCGCCCGAGGCCTTCGCTTGCTGCACGATTTTTTCGAGATTGCCTCTCATCCGCTCGGGCGGAAAGCCCCGCAGGCCGTCGTTGCCGCCAAGCTCGAGAATGATCAGGTCCGGGCAAAAGGTACGCAGCGCCCTGTCGATCCGGGCGGCGCCGCCTTCGGTCGTTTCACCGCTGATGCTGGCGTTCACGACGCGATGTTCGTACCCTTGCTCTGCAAGTCGGGACTGCAACAAAGCGGTCCAGGAACGGTCAACGTCAATACCGAAGCCCGCGCTAAGGGAGTCGCCAAAGACCAGAACGGTCGGCGACTCAGAGGCTTCTGCGCCGGCAGCCATTAACAAGACAACAAGAGTAAGAATTCTTCGCATGCGAAATCAATCAGTCAGCAAGGGCGTAGTACTTGAGGCCATCGACCTCAGCAAGCAGGTTAGCAGCCCCGAAGGGACTCTGACCATTCTTTCCGGCGTGAGTTTCCAAATTCTGGAAGGCGAGTCTGTCGCCGTCGTCGGGCCATCAGGGGCAGGAAAGTCGACGCTGCTGGCGTTATTGGCGGGCCTGGATCTGCCGTCCGAGGGCCACGTGGTTCTGAATGGCGCGAATCTTTCGGAACTCGACGAGGATGGCCGGGCGGGCGTACGGGCGGACAGTGTCGGGTTCGTGTTCCAGTCGTTTCACCTCGTGCCATCGCTCAACGCGCTCGAAAATGTGATGTTGCCGCTCGAATTGGCGGGCCGGTCTGACGCGCGATCGGCCGCACGGGACATCATCGAGCAAGTCGGCCTCAAGGATCGCTGGAGCCATTACCCGTCGCAGCTCTCGGGCGGTGAGAAGCAGCGCGTCGCAATCGCGCGGGCATTCGCAACTGAACCGACCGTACTGTTCGCTGATGAGCCCACGGGCAATCTCGACAGCCGCACGGGCAACAACATCATGGAGCTCATGTTCGAACTCAATCGCAGCTCCGCGACGACGCTGGTGCTGGTAACCCACGACAACAGCCTAGCGCAACGGTGTGACCGAATCCTGGCGCTTGATGCCGGCCGACTGGAGAGTGACAGTGAGGTTGCGGCGTGAAAGCCGCTGTATTCGCGCTACGCACCTTCGGCCGCGAGCTGCGCTCGGGCGAAGTGCTTGTTCTGCTCGCCGCCGTCGGCCTCGCCGTCGGTGCGCTGACAGCGGTCGGCTTTCTGACGGACCGTATCGGCAAGGCTGTCGCGCGCCAGGCGAATGAGGTGCTCGCGGCTGATCTGCGGCTGCGATCCCAGGAGCCTGTGCCGGCAGAATGGAGTGAGTTGGCGCACGAATACGGCCTCGCCACGGCCGAGACGATGTCGTTTCCGTCAGTCGTGTTTGCAGGCGATGCGAACGCCCTGGCGACGATCAAGGTAGTCAGTGAGCAATATCCACTGCGCGGTACGGTGCGGGTATCGGATCAGTTGTTTGGCGAGCAACGTGAGGTTGATGGCATACCCGAACCCGGTGAAGTATGGGCCGATGGCGCCCTGCTTGCGCGGGTTGGCGCGGATATAGGAGACCGGCTGTCCGTCGGCGAGCTCGATCTTCGCGTTTCAGCCGTTTTGACCTATCGCCCTGATCAGTCGATTGGTTTTGCCTCGCTCGCACCGTCGCTGCTTATGAATACCCGGGACATTGGACGAAGCGGCCTCATCGGCGAAGGCAGTCGCGTCAGCTATGCACTGCTCGTGGCCGGAGACGAGTCGGCAGTAACGGCGTTTAACGAAGCGATCGAGGACCAGTTGCCGGAGTCGGTGCGCATTCGCAGTCAGGAAGAAAGTAGCGAGCGGGCCTATAACGCGGCCGATCGTGCGCAGCGTTTCTTGTCTCTGACCGCCGTAATCAGCCTCTTGCTGAGCGCCGTTGCCGTCGCAATGTCGGCGCGCCGGTTCGCTCATCGACGCATGGACACCGTAGCGCTTATGAAAAGTCTCGGCGCGACGCAGGGCTTTGTCATCGCTGTCGCCCTGATTCAACTCACGCTGCTTGGAATTCTGGGCGTGGTCATAGGCAGCATCGCGGGTTTCGCCGCCGAGGAATTGTTGTCGCGCATTCTCGTCGATCTCATCGCCAGCGACCTGCCCGATCCCGGGCTGCGGCCCGTCGTGCTCGCGAGCGGCAGTGCGCTCATATTGTTGCTCGGCTTCGCGTTGCCGGCGCTAATTCAGCTTCGCAACACGCCGCCGCTGCGCGTCTTGCGACACGATGCCATGCCGCCGTCGCCGTCGCGGCTGTTTGTCGCCGGCGTGTCGCTGGCTGCTGTAGCCGCGCTACTGTATCGCTCCGTCGGTGACCCGCGCATGCTGATCATTTTGATCGTCGGCATCATGGTGATAGCGGCGGCCTTGTATGGGGTCGGTCGCGGCCTTGTTGCGTTGATTGGCCGGTTTCGTTCGGGGGTCGGAATTGCCTGGCGCTATGGACTGGCGAACGTTGCGCGCCGCGGCCGCGCCAGTGCCGTCCAGGTAGTGGCGTTTGGACTCGGCCTGACCGTGTTGTTGTTGCTCACTCTGGTGCGAACGGATTTGCTCGAAGGCTGGCGACAAACTCTCGACCAGGATGCGCCGAATCATTTCCTTATCAATATTCAACCGCAGGAGCTCGATTCGCTCGGCGCCTTCTTTGCAGACAGGCGACTCAACGTGCCGACGTTTACGCCGCTCGTGCGCGCGCGAATGACGACGATCAACGGTGAGTCGGTTAAGGAGCGTGAGTACCCCAACGAAGACGGGCGCTGGTTGGCGAACCGCGAAGCGAACCTGTCCTGGTCTGCCGAGCTGAGCGCCAGCAACGAGCTGCTGGATGGCGATTGGTGGCCACCGGGCTATGACGGTCCGCCGCTGATTTCCATTGAAGAGGAATCGGCCGTCAACGCGGGGCTCTCAATCGGTGATCGTCTCAACTTCTTCGTAGCCGGGCAGGAAGTCGAGGGAGAGATTGCGAGTATTCGCAAGGTGAATTGGGACTCGTTTCAGCCCAACTTCTTTATCGTGTTGTCGCCCGGCGCACTCGACGACATGCCGACCACGTATATATCCAGTTTGAGAATCGAGGACGAACAGAAAAGGATGCTCGTCGATCTCGTGCGCGCCTATCCGAGTGTATCGGTGATTGATCTGGGCGCGATTCTCGAGCAGGTGCGCGGCATCATCGAAAAGGCGAGCCTCGCCGTGCAGGCCGTGTTTGTCTTTACGCTGGCGGCGGGGGTCGCCGTGCTATTTGCCGCCGTGCAGTCGACGATTGACGAACGACGCTTCGAAAGCGCCATGCTGCGAGCATTGGGTGCCAGGCGGCGAACCGTGTTTTTCGGCGTGATGGCCGAGTTTGCAGCATTGGGAATCGCGGCCGGAATCCTGGCGTCCGCGGGTGCATCTATTCTCGCGGGCGTTGTCGCAGTTCAGCTTTTTCAATTGCCCTACGAGTTTAATCCCCTGGTATGGGTGATCGGTCTGGCGGCCGGCGTGTTGCTTGTTTGCATCAGTGGATTTTTCGCGGCGCGTGGTGCGATTAACGCCGCGCCCGTCGATGTGCTGCGGTTGGCGCCATGATGGAACAGAAATTGTCGTGTGGTGTTGTACTGGCGCGTGAAAGCGGGCAGGGCTGGTTCACGCTGATGCTGCGTGCGTTCCATCACTGGGATTTTCCGAAAGGCATCATGGAGCAGGGCGAAGCACCCATGGAAGCGGCATTGCGCGAGCTGCGCGAGGAAACCAGCGTCGCCGATGTCGCCTTCGATTGGGGAGATCGCTTTTTTGAGACGGGTCCGTACAGTCGTGGCAAGGTCGCGCGATACTATATTGCGCGCACGCAGCAGGAATCGATCGAAATGGGAATTTCGCCCGCGACGGGCGAACCGGAGCACCATGAGTGGCGTTGGGTGAGCTTCGATGAGGCGTACGATCTGGGTTCACCTCGCGTACGCCAGATCGTGCAATGGGCGCGGCAGATCATAGGCACCTGATCAAACGACGCGATTGCGCTCGCGGCCTTCCATAAACGCCGCAATATTCGCCGATAGCTCATCGATCGCGGCCTGGCGCGCTTCATTGGTGGCCCACGCGATGTGCGGTGTGAGAATCAGGTTGTTGCCCTCGTAGTCCAGCAATGGATCGCCATGAACGGGAGGTTCCGCAGGCAACACGTCGATTGCTGCGGCTGCGATCTGCCCGGTACGCAGGGCCTCGGTGAGGGCCGCGGTATCAACCAGCCCGCCACGCGCCGTATTGATAAAGATCGCGTCATTCTTCATTTTCGAAAACTCATTGGCGCCGAAGAGTCCGCGCGTGTTGTCATTCAGCGGACAATGCAGGGAAATGACGTCGGCTCGCGCAAGCAATTCGTTGAATGAAACCCGGCCATCAACGACGTTGCTTGACCCCGGACGCATCGCAACTATGATCGCCATACCGAAGTTGGCGCCGACGTCGGCCACGCCCTTGCCCAGCTCGCCGTAACCGACGATGCCCAGCGTCATCGCCGACAACTCACGTATCGGCTTGGTGAGCAGGCAGAAGTTATCGGATTTCTGCCACGCACCGGCGCGCACATCCGCAACATAGTCACGAAGGCTGTGTGTCAGGCTCAAGAGACAGCCGAAAACGTGTTCCGCAACGGACTGGGTGCAATACGCGCGAATATTGCAAACAGCAATGCCGCGCTGTTTCGCGACATCGAGATCGACGTTGTCAGTCCCCGTCGCTGTGAGGCCGATGAATCGGAGCTCCGGGCAAGCGTCGAGCAAATCGTGGGTCAGTGGAACCTTGTTGGCAAACACGAATTGCGCGCCCTCGATTCGAGCCGCGACCTCGGAATCGTCGGTGACATCAAACACCTGAAGCTCGGGCAGCAACTCCCGAAGACGACCCGTATCGAGGCCGGGGCCCATCGTCGCCCAGTCGAGAAATACGGCTTTCATGTGGATATTCGATGCCCGGTACCGCAAAGTGGGGACGATGACGGATCAATTCTGGAAACGCAAATCGCTGGCAGAACTGAATGCCACGGAGTGGGAGTCTTTGTGCGACGGTTGCGCGCTGTGTTGCATGCACAAGCTCGAAGACGAGGAGTCGGGCGACGTGTATTACACCGATATCGCCTGTCGCTTACTGAATACCGAGACCTGCCGCTGTACCGACTACGCGTCGCGCGCGAAGCGCGTTGCCGATTGCCTGGTTCTGTCTGTCGATCGTCCGGAGACGTTCGAGTGGCTGCCGGCGAGTTGTGCGTACCGACGCCTTGCCCGTGGACAGGACCTGCCTGACTGGCATCCGCTGATTTCCGGCCGGCCGGAGTCGGTACACGAGGCCGGCATCTCGATGCTGGGTCGAGCCGTATCGGAGACGGATACCGCCGAGTGCACCGTTTTGCAAAAACTCGGCGAGCGGCAAGAATAGAAAGGCACAAAAACACAAGGGGACACTGTGAGCATCCATCCAACCATCCCGCTGCCCGATTACCGGGAGTATCCGGTCGAAGAAATGCGGCAGCGCATAAGCCGCTTTTACGCGGACATCGACCGGCGCCGCACGGTCAGATCGTTCTCCAGCCGATCGGTGCCGAGGGATATCATCGAAACTGCGCTAAGGGCGGCCAATACGGCCCCCAGCGGTGCGAACCTGCAGCCCTGGCACTTTGTCGTCGTCAGCGGGCCGGAAACGAAACGCAAGATTCGCGAAGCGGCTGAAGCCGAAGAGCGCGAGTTTTACACGCACCGCGCCTCGGAAGAGTGGCTGGCGGCACTCGAACCGCTCGGCACGGATGAGCACAAGCCATTTCTGGAAACCGCGCCCTACCTTATCGCCGTCTTTCTGCAGAAATTTGGCGCACTGCCCGATGGCCGTAAAGTGAAGCATTACTACCCGTCAGAGTCGACAGGTCTTGCGACAGGGATACTGATCACGGCACTGCACCGTGCGGGTCTGGCGACCTTGACGCACACGCCGAGCCCGATGAAATTCCTGAACGAGATTCTTTGTCGACCGAAGAGCGAGCGGCCTTTTCTATTGCTTGTGGTCGGTTACCCGGCGGACGATGCGCGGGTGCCGGATATCGAACGTAAATCGCTCGAGGAATTCGCGAGTTTTATCGAGACGTAGCGCACCACCCACCCACGACCCACCATTCAGGGAAGGCAACCGGCCGATATAATCGTTGGCGGACTGTCTCGCTATCGCTCGCTTTATGTCTCGCCAACGAACATCTCGTCCACTTGCCTGCGGCAGCACGATGGGACAGTGGCGGTGAGCGCGGGGTATCTCACAAAGCGAGTTATCGCAGATTGTCCGAGCGACTGAGATATCCCGCGATCGACGCCGCGGTGGGATGGTCCAGGCTGGTGGTGTCTTAGCCTGTGTTCTGCAGCCCCTGCGCAATACCATTGACACTCGCGAGCAGGGCTGTGAACAGGTCCTCATCCTCGCAGTTCGATGATCGCCATCGTGCTAGCAGATCCACCTGCATCAGGCTCATTGGATCGACGTAGGGGTTACGCAACATGATTGCTCTTTGCAACGTTACGTCGCCTTCGAGCAGAGACTCGTGATCCGAGTATTCAAGAATCAGGCGTTGGGTCAGGTCGTATTCTTTTTGGATAATCGGAAAGAACTCGTCGTGCAGGTCACCGGCAAGACGGGAATACAGCTCCGCAATACCGAGGTCGGCTTTGGCAAGGACCATTTCTGCATCGGCTGTCAGCGCACGCAGGAAATACCATTCTGCAAACATTTCACGAAATGCTTCGTCGCCGAATTGCTCGGCGGCTTTCGCGAGTCCGCTACCGACGCCATACCAGCCCGGCAGTACAAATCGTGACTGAGTCCACGAAAATACCCAGGGAATCGCACGCAGGTCGCCGATACCGGATTGCGATCGGCGCGACGACGGCCGCGAGCCGATACGCATGCGTTCGATCAGATCGATAGGCGTCGCCTTCCTGAAGTAGTCATAGAAGTCGGGTGTGTCGTAAATGAGCTTTCGATACGCACGCCGGCTTTCCGAAGCGATGACGTCCATCATCTCGTGCCATTCCGGCATGTCGTTGCCACGGTGTTTCGGCAATGCCGTTGCTAGCGCGACCGAGCCTGCGATCTGCTCGAGCGTGCGCAATGCGATGCCACGCAGACCGTATTTCTCGTTGATGATTTCACCTTGCTCCGTAACACGGAGCCGGCCGTTCACTGTGCCGGGTGGGGCGCCGAGCACGGCGACATGCGTCTTGCTACCGCCGCGGCTGATGGTGCCGCCACGTCCGTGGAACAGCGTCAGTTCGATACCCTGCGATGCAACGGTGGCGACGAGAGTTTCCTGAGCGTTTTGCAGTGCCCACCGCGCCGAGGCAAGCCCACCGTCCTTGTTGCTGTCGGAGTATCCGATCATAACCGTCTGGCGGTCGCGGCGTCGCGACAAGTGTTCGCGATACAATTCGGTGCTGAGCAAGGACTCGAGGATTGCCGGACCGTTCTCGAGATCGTCAACGGTCTCCAGCAATGGCGCAATATCCAGCGGTACATCGCCGCGGCGATTGTGAAGCTCGCCCCATTGCGCAAGCAGCAGTACCGATAATATATCGTCAGCACCCTGCGTCATGCTGATTATGAACGGGCCGATCGATTTGGAACCGTATTTTCGGCGGCAGAACGCGATGGCCTGAAAGACGCTCAGTGTCTTGCGCGCCTGTGTACTTAAGTTCATCGGCGCGCTTTCACGCGTCTTGATTGCCTCTACGATACGCTCCGCGCGTTCTTGCGCGGACCGATCGAGCCAATCGTCATCGCCGAGGCACTCCCCGATAACGCGTCGATGAACGTCCGAGTCCTGGCGAATGTCAAGGGTTACAAGGTGGAAGCCGAAAGTTCGTATTCGCCGCAACAGCCGCTGCACAGCGAACAGCCCGGCATTCCTGCCCTTGTTGCATGACAGGCTTTCGGCGATGAGCTCGATATCCGCAATCAGGTGCCCGACTTTCTCGTAAGGGTAAATGTCATCGTCATAAGTTGACTGCAGTCGCTGCTGTACGAGGCGCAGGAAGACGCGATAGGGCATATCCCGGTGACGGGCTGGAACCGCGTGATACGCGTTCGGAAAAATTCCGCGATATTCCTCGATCTTTTCGAATAATGCCTCGGTGAAACCCACCCGATCGGCGGACTGGCTGAGCTTGGCACTGATCGACCCGCATTCATTGTAGTAAAGGTTGAGTATCAGTGAGCGTTGCCGAGCCAGCGTGGCACGGATTGTCTTCGCGTTGACGTTTGGATTGCCATCCATGTCGCCACCCACCCAGGACGCGAATTTTACGAGGTTTGGTATTTGAATATGCTTGCCGTCTTCGCCATAGATCCGGTCGACGGCTTCGCGAATGTCCTCATAGAACGGGGGCATCGCTCGATACAGAACGTCGGTGACGAAGAACAAGACATGCTCGAGCTCGTCGGCGACGGTCATCTGTTCCGAGGGGTGCTCGTCAGTTTGCCAGCCGGTGGTCGCCAGTAGCCGGATGTTATGCAGCGCGGCGCTGGTTTCCTGGGGTGTCATTGTCGGGTTTAGCAAGTCGACAAGATGCTTAACGACCTGTTGTTCCTTGCGCAGTATCGTGCGTCGCGTCGGTTCCGTCGGGTGCGCCGTAAATACTGGCTCGATCAACATCGTATCGAGCAACGATTCCAGGCTGTCCGCATCCATGCCAGACGCTTTCAGCTTGAGCAGCGTTTCTTCAAGCCCACCAGGCTGATTTTGGTCATTATCACGCAGGTACTCGCGACGCCTGCGAATGCGATGCACCTTTTCCGCTGTATTGACCATCTGAAAATACGTCGAAAAGCTACGAATAAGCTGCAACGCAAGGCCCGAATCGAGGTTTTCGACGAGACTTGAAAGTTCTTCGCCGCTTTTCTCGTTACCCTCGCGCCGGCGGATGGCGCGCAAGCGCGCATTTTCAACGTGCTCAAAAAGCTCGTCGCCACTTTGTTCGCGAATAAGGTCGCCGACCATGGTGCCGAGCGTTCGCACGTCGTCGCGCAGGGACTGGTCCTTGTCTTCGAAGGTTATGTCCTGACGACGCAGCGATTTTTGAATTCCAGTACCCATTATTTTTCTTTCAGGCGTTTAACCGTAATTGATCAGTCGCGGAAGTTCTCGTACTGCAGCGGCAGGCCGATGTCGGATTCCTTAAGCATGCTGATAACGGTTTGCAGGTCATCGCGCTTTTTGCCGCTCACGCGTAGCTTGTCACCCTGGATTGCCGCCTGGACCTTGAGCTTCGCGGCTTTTATCTGCTTCACGAGCTTGCGGGCCCGATCCGTATCGATACCGCGCCGCAATATGATTTTCTGCCTGGCCTCACTTCCGGAAAACTCCGGCTCCTGTTCGTCGAGACAGGCGATGTCTATGCCCCGCTTCGATAGCTTTTGGTGCAGAATATCGATCATCTGCTTGAGCTGAAAATCGGACTGGGTCGTTAGTGCAACGACCTGGTCTTCGAGCTCGTATTTTGACCCCGTTCCCTTGAAATCGAAACGAGTCGTTACCTCGCGGTTTGCCTGGTCCACGGCGTTGCGCGCCTCGTGTGCATCGAAATCGCTGACTACATCAAAAGAAGGCATCCTGCGGTCCTGTCCGGGTTGACGTCGCAGAAGGTACACCCGCGACGTTGATCACACCAGACCCAGCGGTCAATTGTTCCCAAAATCTCAATAGCCTGCCCAGTAAGAACGGCGGCCCGGAGCGTGCGACGCCGGCAAGATAATCGCCGTGTTCCTCATTATTGATATCAGCGCCCGGCAATCGCCTCATCTCGAGGCCCGTATATGGCGGCACCTCTGGGAAATGCGCGACCTTGCCCCGCTTAGCGTTGTTTTGCCGACCGTTGTGGCATCACCCTGCCCGCTGCTTGCCGAAGAGCGCACAGATGCAGTCCTGTCGTCGGTTGGGCTGCCGGTGCCGCGCGATTCCGCGTGGATCCCCATGCAGATTGATGTATCCCGCTTCGCGGCCGATAACGGAGATATTCGCCTGGGAGCGCTTGAAAAAGTCCTGTATGCCTGCGTTGAGCGCGGCGACTCGCTGCACGATTCGCATGACTGGCGCTCACCTGCTGTTGCATTCGACAGCTGGCTTAACCGCCGATTAGCCATCGCCATTCGCGGCTGGGGAAATCTTGTAAGACGGCGTCGCGCGGACCCCGCCGATTTTCAGACGCTCAGTGAACTCGTGCAACTGGCGGATTTCATCGCCAATACGCTGCGCAAGAAGTCGCAAGCATTGGCAAAAAGAAAGGGCTACTGTCCGGCCGTCGACGTTGCGGGAGCGAACGTCATAAGCCGCGGCGGCGAAATCAAGCAGCGTTGGCAGAAAGCGGTGGATCACGTTGCACTGCGGCATCGTAACCTGACAACCATGTCCGTATGGGATGTCTTCCCCCAGGACGAGCCCGCGGACTCGCGTTATGTCGATTTGTTACCGCTGCTGCGTTGCGCGAACTGCCTGTCATTTCGGCGCGATGTCGATATTTCGCACTGGACTATTAATGAATTCCGGCGCTTCTATGGGCGGGTAAGCGCGATACTGAAGTCTCAGGCCGCCGCTGGGCAGATTGCGAAACAGGTATGATCTAGGATACGGTTTATGGCCGATTACCGGAGCAATCGAGTGAGGGAACGTATTGCAACCGATAACACCTGATGCTCACGGCATAGCCGTTCTTGTACTGACGGTCGTTGCACTTTTTTTGTTCACACGCGACAGCATTCCGCTCGAGTCTTCGTCGCTCACCATATTGATACTGCTGGTCGCGGGATTTCAGTTATTCCCGTATACGAAAGACGGCGAAGTCGCACTTAGTGCAATCGATTTTTTTGCGGGCTTCGGCAACGAAGCGCTCGTTGCAATTTGTGTCCTCATGATGGTTGGCAAGGCGCTCGAAACGACAGGCGCATTACAGCCTTTGGCCAATGTTGTCGGGCGTGCGTGGTCGACGCGGCCGGTACTCGCATTCGTGACGACGCTCGTGGCCGGCGCGATTCTTAGTGCGTTCATGAATAATACGCCGATCGTCGTGTTACTCATGCCGATCCTGGTCGGCGCATCATTGCGCTCCAAATTCCCGGTGTCGGGTGTCATGCTGCCGATGGGCCTGGCCACGATCATCGGTGGCATGTCGACCACGATAGGCACGTCGACCAACCTGCTGGTTGTTGGCATCTCCCGAGACATGGGAATGCACGAGTTCAGCATGTTCGAGTGGGTCCTGCCCGTCGCCATCGTCGGCGGTGTGGGGCTGCTTTACTTGTGGCTGATCGCGCCGCGACTGATTCCGGATCGGGCGCCGCCAATGGCCGATACGTCGCCGAGGATTTTCAGCGCCCAGCTGCATGTGAAAGAAGGTGGATTTGCGGACGGCAAGTCTCTCTCGGAGGTGCTTGCGAAGGCCGACGGCAATCTTCGTATCGACAAAATTCAAAGGACAGATTCGCTGTTCCTCGCGAAGTTGCCTTCGGTAAAAATTCTGCCCGGCGACAGGTTGTTCGTTAAAGATTCGCCCGAGAATCTTAAACACTACGAGCAGTTGCTGGGCGCCACACTGTTCAATATTTCCGATAACGAACACCCGGTCGACGAAGAGACGCCGCTCACGGCAGAGGGTCAGCAAATTGCGGAGGTGGTGATTACGCGTGGCTCGCCGCTTCACTTACGCAGTCTGGCTGCCGCACGATTTACCAACAGCTACGGCCTGTTGCCGCTTGCACTGCACCGCGCACGCGCGCCTAGTTCACAGGTAACGGGCGACCTGAACCTGATTCGTCTGCGCGCCGGCGACGTGCTGCTGGTGCAGGGTTCGAGTGAGGGGATCGCGAACCTCAAGGAAAGCGGGACAATGTTGGTGCTTGACGGCGCAACCAACTTGCCGCAGACGCATCATGCCAAGCGCGCGCTTGCCGTTATGGGCGTTGTCGTGCTTGCCGCCGCTCTCGGCATCATGCCGATTTCGGTCAGCGCGCTGGTCGGCTTAGGACTCATGATCGCGACGGGATGTCTGGGCTGGCGGGACGCCGTCAATGCACTATCGATTCCGGTTGTCATGATCATCGTGACCGCGCTGGCACTGGGCAAGGCCCTGATGGGCACGGGCATGGCGGATGCGATCGCGGTTGGCTTTGTCAATCTCGCTTACGGGCTTCCGGCGCCGATGATTCTGAGTGCGTTCCTGTTGCTCATGACGGTAATGACCAACATAGTCTCGAACAATGCGGCGGCGGCTATCGGCACGCCGATCGCCATCAGCATCGCGCAGCAGTTGGGGGTCAGTTCTGAACCGTTCATCCTCGCCGTGCTGTTCGGTGCCAACATGAGCTTCGCGACCCCGTATGGCTACCAGACCAACCTGCTGGTGATGAGCGCTGGCGGCTACAAATTCGCGGATTTCCTGAGGGTCGGTATCCCGCTCACGTTGATCATGTGGATCGGGTTTTCCCTGGTCCTGCCTATGCTGTACGAGCTGTAAGCACTTGACGCAGTGGCGGAGCGACGGTAATACTCAGGCGCATGAATGCTCGACTCAACAACAACTGGTGGTGGCTGCCCGCGCACGAGGGGGTGGCTGGCTGATCTTTAGCTGAGCAACGCAAGACCAAAAGCCCATCTCTGCCGACTTCAGGGATGGGCTTTTTTTTGGCCATGGATGGCCTTATGCCGCGGAGCACAGGGA
>JABDNG010000102.1 GCA_013001045.1 Woeseiaceae bacterium
TTCGAGCGACAAGCGGCATGGGTCAAGTCGGGTCAGAGCGCCGTGGTTGAACTCGAATATCTACCCGGTGAGATGTGGCACGGCAGCGTTGACTACGTCTACCCGGAACTCGACCCGGAGACGCGTACGCTAAAAGTCCGGCTGCGGTTCGACAACGCGGCAGAAACGCTGCGTCCGAACATGTTCGCGCGCGTCACGATACAGGGCGACAGCGTCGGCGAAGTCGTGCACGTGCCGCGGGAGGCGCTCATCCGGGGCGGTTCCGTTGATCGCGTGGTGCTGGCACTCGGTGAGGGCCGGTTCAGGGCGCAACCCGTGAAGATCGGCATCGAGTCCGGCGATCGTGTTGCGATTCGCAAGGGTATTTCGGCTGGAGAACTTGTGGTCGTCTCCGGGCAGTTCCTGATCGACTCCGAATCGAACATCGAATCCGCACTGGCGCGCATGCAGGACGCTTCCGATGATGCAACAGATCACTCGGAGGCCGACGAATCCACGGAGAAACCCATGGACCACAGCCAGCATGAAATGAGGACGGAGTAGTGATCACCGGACTAATCCGCTGGTCGATAAAGAATCGCTTCCTGGTCTTGCTCGCAACGGGGTTCCTGGTTGCCTGGGGCATCTACTCGGTGAAACAGACGCCGGTTGACGCGCTGCCCGACCTTTCCGACGTTCAGGTCATTATTAAGACGTCGTTTCCCGGGCAAGCACCGCAGGTTGTCGAGGACCAGGTCACCTATCCGCTGACCACGGCGATGCTGTCCGTTCCCAAAGCCGTAACGGTCCGCGGTTACTCGTTCTTCGGCGACTCCTATGTCTACATTATCTTCGAGGACGGGACGGATCTTTACTGGGCGCGCTCACGTGTACTCGAATACTTGAGCCAGGTAACCGGCCAGCTACCAGACAACGCGAAGCCTGCCCTCGGGCCCGATGCAACCGGCGTTGGTTGGATCTTTGAGTACGCACTTGTCGATCGCACCGGAAAACATGATCTTGGCGAACTCCGGAGTCTGCAGGACTGGTTCCTCAAGTACGAACTTCAGACCGTGCCCGGCGTCGCGGAAGTGGCCACGATCGGCGGCATGGTACGCCAGTACCAGGTGGTCGTCGATCCGGACAAGATGCGCGCATTCGGGCTGACGCTCAACCAGGTAAGACAGGCAATTCAAGCGGGCAACCAGGAGACCGGTGGCTCCGTTGTCGAAATGGGCGAAGCCGAATACATGGTGCGTGCGACGGGGTATTTGCAGGGTCTCGACGATTTGGCCGACATTCCGTTAGGCGTCAATGCCAACGGTACGCCGTTGGTGCTTGCGGATGTCGCCGAGCTGCGGCTCGGGCCGCAAATGCGTCGTGGAATCGCAGAGCTCGATGGTGAAGGAGAGGTTGTCGGCGGCGTCATCGTGATGCGCTGGGGCGAAAACGCCCTGGCGACAATCGATGCTGTAAAAGCCAGGCTGGTCGAATTGTCACGCAGCCTGCCCGAGGGTGTCGAAGTTGTCACGACCTACGATCGTTCCTCGCTTATCGAGCGCGCAGTGGACACGCTGCAAAGGAAGCTGGTGGAGGAGTTCCTGGTCGTAGCGCTGGTCTGCGCCGTGTTCCTGTTTCACCTTCGATCGTCGGCCGTCATAATTTTCAGCTTGCCGGTTGGAATCCTGGCCGCTTTCATCGTCATGCACCTGCAAGGCATCAATGCCAATATCATGTCGTTGGGTGGTATTGCGATCGCAATCGGTGCAATGGTGGACGCTGCGATTGTCATGATCGAAAACGTGCACAAGCACATCGAGAAAGAACCACTCACGGATGAGAATCGATGGCGCATCATCGGGGATTCGGCCAGTGAGGTTGGGCCGCCGCTTTTCTTTTCGCTGATCATTATCACGCTCAGTTTCCTGCCCGTTTTTACGCTCGAAGCGCAGGAAGGCAGGCTGTTTGCGCCACTGGCCTTTACGAAAACCTACGCGATGGCGGCTGCCGCTGGTCTGTCCATCACCCTGGTCCCCGTGCTGATGGGCTATTTCATTCGTGGCGCGGTGACTCCTGAGAAAAAGAATCCGATCAATCGCATCCTGATCGCGATCTATCGACCGATTATTCACGGCGTGATTCAGTTCCCGAAAGCCACGTTGATCGGCGCTGTTGTGGTGCTTATTGTTGGTTTGTGGCCGGCAACGCAGCTCGGATCAGAGTTCATGCCGCCCCTGGATGAGGGCGATCTCATGTACATGCCGACGACATACCCTGGTGTGTCCGTCGACAAGGCGCGCGAACTCCTCCAGAACACGGACAAGTTGATTCGTACCTTGCCCGAAGTGAAAAGCGTATTTGGCAAGGTTGGCCGCGCCGAGACGGCAACCGACCCGGCGCCGCTGACGATGATCGAGACCGTGATCCAGCTCAAGCCACGAGATCAATGGCGAGAGGGCATGACGCCCGCAGGCCTGCAAGCGGAGCTCGATCAACTCGTGAGGTATCCCGGGCTTACCAACGCGTGGGTCATGCCAATCAAGACTCGTATCGACATGTTGGCGACCGGCATAAAGACGCCGGTGGGCATCAAAGTGGCTGGGCCGAATCTAAAGGTGATTGAGCGTATCGGCCAGGATCTCGAGCGCGTGCTAGCCGATGTCGATGGTACTGCCTCGGTGTATTCCGAGCGTGTCGCGGGTGGCCGATATGTCGATGTCGACATTGACCGTAAACGAGCGTCGCGCTACGGCTTGAACATCAGGGACGTGCAGGATGTTGTGCGCACCGCGATCGGTGGAATGAACGTTACACAAACAGTCGAGGGACTCGAGCGTTACCCCGTTAACGTGCGTTATCCACAACGCGTTAGAAGCTCGGTCGAGCAGCTGAGGTTGTTGCCTATTGTCACACCTCAAGGTGCACGGATCGCACTGGCCGACGTTGCTGACGTCAGGGTCGTCGATGGCCCTCCGGCGATCAAGAGCGAGAATGCGCGTCTGAACGGGTGGAGCTACGTAGACATTACTGGTCGGGATCTCGGTTCTTACGTTGCCGAGGCACAGCGAGTGGTAGCCGACAGGGTTGAGTTACCGGCGGGCTATTCGCTCGCCTGGTCCGGACAGTATGAGTACATGGTAAGGGCCAAGGAAAAGTTATCGGTTGTCGGGCCATTGACACTCGCTATTATTGTTTTGCTCCTGTACCTCAGCTTCCGTCGCTTTGCGGAAGTCGCGATTATCATGGGAACGTTGCCCATGGCACTGATCGGTGGCGTATGGCTTCTGTACTTGCTTGACTACGACCTGTCGGTTGCGGTTGGCGTCGGCTTTATCGCATTGGCCGGGGTTGCCGTTGAAATTGGAGTCGTGATGCTGGTGTACCTGAATCAGGCTATTCGCGCGCATGCGGCGACAGCTCAAGCCGAGGGCCGTGCGCTTGCAATTGACGACGTACGCCAGGCGGTCATCGACGGTGCCGTGCTACGAGTGCGGCCCGTCATGATGACGGTGGCGGCGATCATTGCCGGATTGCTACCGATCATGCTTGGCGGCGGTACTGGATCCGAAGTCATGCGGCGCATCGCAGCGCCTATGGTTGGTGGTATGGTCAGCGCGACGATTCTAACCCTGATCGTCATTCCCGCCTTGTTTCTGATTTGGCGCGGGCGAGCCACGAAGGTAAATCTGACATGAAAACGCACGAGTCGAACGATCACGCATGCTGCCACGCAGGAGACAAGGTGTCGGTCCCCGAATCGAAAGAGCACGCCGGCTGTCACGCAGCCGCGCCTGAGCCTAACGGCCACTATGATCTTGTGCCCGCCGACTTCAGTGGCACCGTTTATACGTGCCCCATGCACCCACAGGTTCGGGACGTGCGAAATTCCGGCTGCCCGATTTGTGGGATGGCGCTGGAGCCAGCCGGGATCGTAGCGGGCGAGGAGGACACGACCGAACTTGACGACATGACGCGCAGATTCTGGATTAGCGCCGCGCTGACGTTGCCTTTGTTTGTCTATGCGATGGGCGACCTTATTCCGGGCCAGCCGCTCAAGCATCTCGTGCCAGCCAATTGGGCACCCTGGCTGCAGTTTGCCCTGGCGGCTCCGGTTGTATTATGGGGTGGCTGGCCGTTTTTCGTGCGGGGCGTTCAATCGATTCGATCGATGAACCTCAACATGTTTACGTTGATTGCGCTCGGCGTGGGTGTTGCGTTCACGTATTCACTCGTTGCAACAGTAGTCCCCGGCGTATTTCCCGAAGCGTTTCGCAACATGGCGGGTGAGGTTGCCGTCTATTATGAGGCGGCGGCAGTCATTACGACCCTGGTCTTGCTGGGGCAGGTGCTGGAACTGCGCGCGCGCAGCCAGACCTCGGGTGCGATCCGGGCTTTGCTCGAACTCGCGCCGCCTACCGCTACTCGTATCGGTGCGGATGGAACGGAAGAAGAGGTATCAATCGACGACGTCGCGACGGGGGATCGCCTTCGCGTTCGGCCCGGCGAGAAGATCCCGGTGGATGGAGCCGTCGATGAAGGCAGTAGTAATGTCGACGAGTCGATGATCAGCGGCGAACCCGTTCCCGTCGAGAAACGGGCAGGCGATACGGTCGTCGGTGGCACCGTCAATGGCACCGGTGCATTCGTCATGGTGGCAACCAACGTCGGCGACGACACGCTGCTGTCGCAAATCGTGAAAATGGTCGCGGAGGCGCAGCGCAGTCGCGCACCCATTCAGCGGCTTGCCGATGTGGTTGCAGCCTGGTTCGTTCCTGCTGTCGTGACCGTCGCCGTCATAACTTTTTTTCTTTGGGCGTGGCTCGGTCCGCAGCCGGCAATGGCTTATGCGATTGTCAACGCCGTCGCGGTGCTCATCATCGCGTGTCCGTGCGCATTGGGTCTCGCAACGCCTATGTCGATCATGGTAGGAACCGGCAAGGGCGCGCAAAATGGAATTCTGATAAAAAACGCGGAGGCGCTCGAGACCTTCGAAAAAGTGGACACCATCGTCGTTGATAAAACGGGCACATTGACCGAGGGTCATCCCGAACTCGTCATGGTCAGTCCGTTCGAGGGATTCGGCGAAGAGTCGCTGTTGTCATTGGCCGCGTCCGTCGAAAATGCGAGCGAACATCCTCTCGCGAGCGCCATCGTCGAGGGTGCGAAGAAGCGATCATTGTCGCTGCTTGCGCATGAGGAATTTGAGTCCGTCACGGGGCAGGGTGCGCGCGCGACCGTAAGCGACAAATCAGTCGCGGTTGGCAATGAAAAGCTGATGAAATCGGTGGGTGTGCACAACGCCGAGCTCGAGCGCAGTGCGCAGGCTTACCGCAGGGAAGGTCAGACCGTCATGTTTGTCGCGGTGGATGGCGAGGCCGCGGGACTGATTGGCGTTGCGGATCCCATCAAGGCATCGACGCCGGACGCGATAGAACAACTGCATCAAGCGGGTTTGCGTGTCGTGATGTTGACGGGCGACAGTGTCGCCACGGCGCAAGCGGTAGCGAGCAAGATCGGTATCGACGAGGTACACGCTGAAGTCTCTCCCGAAGACAAGAATCGCATTGTTCGTGAGCTACAGGCGGCGGGGTCGATCGTGGCCATGGCAGGCGACGGGATTAACGACGCCCCTGCGCTGGCGCAAGCCGATGTCGGAGTTGCGATGGGAACCGGTACCGACGTTGCGATGGAAAGCGCTGGCGTTACGCTGGTACGTGGCGATCTGCTGGGCGTCGCGAAGGCACGCGAGTTGAGCCAGGCGACCATGCGGAATATTCGTCAAAATCTTTTCTTCGCGTTTGCTTACAACACGGCGGGCGTGCCGATCGCAGCCGGAATCCTGTATCCGTTTTTCGGGCTTTTGTTGAGTCCGATGATTGCGGCAGCAGCAATGAGCATGAGCTCGGTATCGGTTATCGGCAATGCGCTTCGACTGCGAAAATTAGAATTGTGAAATTTTTCGCCCGCGGGTCGAGCGCCGCGTAGCCTGGCTATTCCGCGGCCCGGCTATGCGTCGAGATCGGGAATCAAATCGCTTTCGAGATTCGCGATCATGTCCTTCAAAAGCAGCTTGCGTTTCTTGAGCCGCCGGATACGCAGCTGATCGATCATAGGATCGTGCTGCAGGCGGTCGATCAGGTAATCGAGATCCCTGTGACTGACGCGTAACTCGCGTAATCGCTCGAGTTGCTTAAACGATTCGGTGTCGATCTTGTCGGTCATAGTGTCATGCTACTAGCTGTCGGGTAGCAGCGCCAACCAGTCCCTGTCGGCAGCGCCAATGACGAAAAAATGCGGATTCAGGATGTCGGATTTGGCATTGTATGTCATTGGATTCCCGTCCAGTGTGACGACGCGCCCGCCGGCTTGCTCGACGACGGCCTGGGCTGCGGCCGTGTCCCATTCAGATGTCAGTCCCAGGCGCGGGTACAGGTCGGCGCGGCCTTCGGCGACCACGCAAAACTTCAGCGAGCTGCCCATCGGCACCATGTCGTATGGCCCGAGCTCTGCAAGATAGGCGTCGAGGCTGGCGCCGCGATGCGAGCGGCTGCCGACCACGCGTACAGGGGCGGCGCTGACGGCCGCTACCCGAATTGGCTGCGGAGGGCTGTCCCCGTCGCGTAACTCGGCGCCGACGGAGTCACAGCCGGTGTACGTCTTGTTTTGTACCGGCACATGAACTACGCCGAGTACGGGTCGGTGCTTCTCAATCAACGCAATATTGACGGTGAACTCGCCGTTTCGATTGACGAATTCCTTGGTGCCGTCCAACGGATCGATCAGCCAGTACCGATCCCAATGCCGACGTTCCTCGAAGTTCGGAAGGCCGGATTCTTCGGAAATAATCGGCAGGCCGGGCGTCAGCTGCTCGAGGCCCGCGACGATAATGTGGTGGGACGCAAGGTCAGCCTGGGTCAACGGTGATTCATCGGCTTTGCTTTGCACATCGAAATCGGTCGAGTAGACTTCGAGGATCGCGCGGCCGGCCTCTTCAGCCAGCGCGACGACAGGGTCAATGAACGACTTGAGATCCATGCTTTCTTCCTGCGATTTTTCCGGGCGCGCAGTATAGCAATGAATATCGATCCGAAAACCGCATTGCAGCGTACCGAGACCCTGATGCTCGATATGGACGGTACCGTGCTCGATCTCGCGTTCGACAATTACGTCTGGACAGACCTGGTTCCGCGACGCTACGCGGCGGCCAATGGCATGACGTTGGATGCCGCGCGCGATCACCTGTTTAATCAGTATCGTGCCGTGCAGGGTGACCTGGAATGGTACTGCCTGGATCACTGGTGTGAGCGGCTGGGTATCGATGTCATGCAGCTGCACCATGACGTCAACCATCGAATCGGCTATCTGCCGGGTGCGCTGGATTTTCTTCGCACCGTGCACAAGCAGGATACCCGTGTCTTGCTGGTCACGAATTCGCATCCTGATACGCTCGCGCTCAAAGATGCGGTCACGGGCCTGGGCGATTACTTCGATGGAGTATTCAGCTCACACAACTACGGTCACGCTAAAGAAAGCCAGGCATTCTGGCATGCGCTGCAGGACGATGTCGGATTCGACATCGAGACGACACTGTTTGTCGACGACAATCAGCCTGTACTGCAAAGCGCGCATGACTACGGCGTCAAAATGCTCGTTACCGTTACACGGCCCGACACGACGCAGCCGCTAAAGCGTGGCTCGGATTTTCGCGGCGTCGAGAGCGTGGCGGACATGCTTTAGCAGCTCGCCTGCAAGCTATCGCTTCGGTGGGCCGCGACGCCTGCCACCGCCGCCGGGTTTGCCGCCACCGGATCGGCCGCCGGATCGGCCGCCGGATCGACCTCCGCCAGGTCGGCCACGCTGGCCCGATGGTTTTCTTTTTCTCGGTTTCGGTTTTACGAGTTCGGGCAGATCATCGGGATTGTAGTTGGCAACCGGTATCTTGTGGCCGATGAAGTCCTCGATCGCCGGCAGCCCGATGACATAGGATTCGCAGCCCAGGCTGATCGCATCGCCCGCGGCCCCGGCTCGAGCGGTGCGGCCGATTCTGTGTACGTAGTCTTCGGCCTCGTGCGGCAAGTCGTAATTGATGACGTATTGCACATCGGGAACGTGTAAGCCCCGCGAGGCGACGTCGGTGCCAATGAGGACCGCCAGATCGCCATTCTGAAAATCCATCAGCATGCGCAGGCGTTTGTTTTGGGGAACGTCGCCAGAGATGGCCTTCGCATGGATACCGTTGGCTTCGAGGTAGTCCTGAACGCGCTCGGCTTCACGCTTCATGTTCACAAAGATCATAATGCGCGCCGCACCCATCTCGCGTACCAGGCCGACGAGCAAAGGCATCTTGTCTTCGTTGGATGGATAGAAGATGGCCTGGCGAACGCGGTCGGCCGTGACCTTGTCGGGCTCGATGCGTATCAGTTCGGGCTCGTTCATGTGCTCATAAGCGAGCTCCATGACGCGTTGTGACAGGGTCGCCGAAAACAGCATGTTGAGGCGCTTATCGGGGGGCGGTAAACGCCGCAACAAGTAGCGAATGTCCTTTATGAAGCCAAGGTCGAACATGCGATCCGCCTCATCCAGGATCGCGACTTCGACCTGGTCGAGCTTGAACACGCCCTGCTTGAAGTAATCGATGATGCGGCCCGGCGTTCCAATCAGCAGATCGACGCCACTCTCGAGTATTCTGCGCTGCTTCTCATAGTCCGTGCCGCCGAACGCGACGCCGATTTTGAGCCCTGTGTGCTTGCCGAGGACCTCGGCATCATTGGCGATCTGTACGGCCAGCTCACGCGTCGGTGCCAGTGCGAATAGCCTAGGCTGGCGCTTTTCGGCACCGTCCGCTTGCGTTGTCACGAGGCGCTGGAAAGCCGCGACCAGGAACGCTGCGGTCTTGCCCGTGCCGGTCTGCGCCTGTCCGGCAACGTCGTGGCCTTTGAGGGCAATGGGCAGGGTGCTGGCCTGGATAGGTGTGCAGAACTCGAAGCCTGCATCGCGGATGCCGGCCCGAATGCTCTCATGCAGCGGCAGTGAGTCGAACCTGAGGTCGCTCAGATGGTTTTCAGACATAGAAAAGAGACCAGAAAATATGCGACAAAAGCTTGCAAAATGGCTCGCGAAACGGTCAAATTGGGCTTAATTCGACGCGACAACCGTCGCACCCGCCAATTTCGCTTCCCTAAACGATCCAGAAAGAAGCCGGAAACAGCCGGAAATAGCCGGCGATAAAGCTGCGACAGTTTGCCTGATAGTTCGGGCAGCGTCACCCGTTTTTGCAATGTTCGTTCGTCTGGGTAGCAGACGACGGACCAAAATCACTATTAGTTAACACTTTCATTTGGAGGAAGTAGCCGGTGAGCGACAATATTGTGCACACATCGGACGGCACATTCGAAGCCGACGTATTACAGAATGACAAAGCAGTACTGCTCGATTTTTGGGCCGAGTGGTGTGGCCCCTGCAAAATGATCGCGCCGCTGCTTGAAGAGGTTGCGGTTTCGCACGCAGACAAGCTTGCGGTCGTTAAGCTGAATGTTGATGACAATCCGAATACAGCGCAAAAGTTTGGTATTCGCAGCATTCCGACACTGATGTTGTTCAAGGACGGCGCCGTGCAGGCGCAAAAAATGGGTGCGATGCCAAAATCGCAACTGGAAGAATTTCTGGAAACCAATCTGTGAGAGGGTACTTGGGTACTTCAACTAAAAACCGCCCGAACAAGTCGGGCAACAAGAGCAAGGGCAATCCAAACCGCCGCCGTCGTCGTCGCGCACCACAACACGAGTATCCCGATGACGACGGAAATCTCGAGGTAATACCGCCCGAGCAGCTCGAAGCCAGCAAAAACGTCATGAACCTGACGGAGCTGAAATCACGCCCGGCTGCGGCGCTCGTCGAACTGGGTGAGTCACTCGGAATCGAGGGTCTCGCGCGGTCGCGCAAACAGGACATGATATTTGCCATCCTCAAGGCGCACGCTGCCAATGGAGAGGATATTTATGGCGATGGTGTCCTCGAGATTCTGCAGGATGGCTTTGGTTTCCTGCGTTCGTCGGACGGCTCGTACCTTGCAGGTCCTGATGATATTTATGTCAGCCCGAGCCAGATCCGGCGCTTTGCCTTGCGCACCGGTGATACGGTCTCCGGCCTTATTCGTCCGCCGAAAGACGGCGAACGTTACTTTGCATTGCTCAAGATCGGGCAGATCAACCACGACGCCCCGGCTAACGCACGCAGCAAGGTCCTGTTCGAAAACCTTACGCCGTTGTTTCCGAAAGAGCGCCTCAAGCTCGAACAGGGTAATGGCAGTACCGAGGATCTGACGGCCCGTATCATCGATATGGTGGCGCCGATTGGCAAAGGCCAGCGCGGCCTGATCGTGTCACCGCCGAAGGCCGGTAAAACGATGTTGCTGCAGAACATTGCGTCGGCGATCTGCGCCAATACGCCAGACGTTGACCTCATTGTGTTGCTCATCGACGAACGCCCCGAGGAAGTGACGGAGATGGAGCGTACGGTGCGCGGTGAAGTCGTGTCGTCGACGTTTGACGAACCGGCGAGCCGTCACGTGCAGGTCGCCGAGATGGTGATCGAGAAGGCAAAGCGCCTCGTCGAACACAAACGTGACGTTGTAATCCTGCTTGACTCGATCACGCGCCTGGCGCGCGCCTACAACACGGTCGTTCCGTCGTCTGGCAAGGTCCTGACCGGTGGCGTCGACGCCAACGCACTGCATCGTCCGAAACGATTCTTCGGTGCGGCGCGAAACATCGAAGAAGGCGGCAGCCTGACGATCCTGGCGACGGCGCTTGTGGATACCGGCTCAAAAATGGACGAGGTAATTTACGAGGAATTCAAGGGCACCGGCAACATGGAGATCCACCTGGATCGCCGCATCGCCGAAAAGCGCGTGTTCCCCGCGATCAACATCAACCGTTCGGGTACGCGCAAGGAAGAGTATCTGACCGATCCCGATGAGCTGCAGAAGATGTGGGTCCTCCGCAAGGTGCTGCATCCGATGGACGAACTCGCAGCGGTCGAGTTCCTGCTGAACAAGTTGCAGGACACAAAGACCAACGTGCAGTTCTTCGAGGCGATGAAGCGGTAGTTGCAAGCTGCTAGTCGAACTGGTACACGAGCCCTAGCGACAGCATCGACAGGTCGGCGTCGTCGAGTTCATACACTTCGTACTCGCCGCGAACCTTGATAGGGCCGAGACCAAAGCTCAGACCCACGCCGTAGCCGAGATCGGATCCGTCTTCGGTTACGCTGTCCCCCAGCGCGCTGATGTCGACATCCCACGAGATGTAACCCAGCTTGGCGAACAGGTCGATCGGGCCAGTTTCAATAGCCACGATGCCCCAGAGGTTGATACCGGTCGGATCCAGCGTGATTTCCTCGCCGAGCACGTTGATTTCCGGCTCGCCGAAATCGACGTAGCCCCCCTCAACGGCCAGGTCGATGGCGGGCAGGTCGAACGTGTAGCCGGCGAAGACCTTGACGGCTGTGTCGTCCTCGTCGAGATCGGTCGGAAACCCTGGAACACCCGTGTCGCCGAAGTCGGCTTCGAGCGTGGCGCCACCGGCGCTGCCGCCGATATAGAAACCGCTGTCGGCGTTGGCGGCCAGCGGCGCGAACGCATAGGCGGTTGCGAGTAGAGCAAGAGATAATTTCGAGACTGCGTTATTCATGACATCTTCCTGAAATGCGGATAAGCGCCAAATCAAGGTTCTGGCGGCTGGGATGAAACGCTACATATTCCATAGCCCAACTAAAACGTATAGGACATACGTCTAAGTTTGTGTACCAGTCTGTTTCAGGATGAATCTCGTCTGTATCGCTGAGCAAGGACAGTCCTTTCCATCCTGTGCCGGGCGGTGGACCTCCCTGTTCGCCGCGACAGGTTCGATCGAACTATGGCTCACCGGCGGCTTATCGGGCGTAGAATAGACCTCACTCGCGACCGATTCCTGCGGCAGCGACCGTCTGATAATCGAGTACCCGGAGTGCTTCGAGATGGCGGTCTATCTTCAAGACAAACAGCTTGTAAAACAATTGCTTAGCGGCGATTCGCGCGCCTTCGACCAGTTTTTCGACGAAAATTTCGCCCGCCTGTACCGTTTTGCGCTGGTGCGCCTTTCGGACGACCCTGATGCAGCCCGGGAAGTGGCGCAAATCACCCTGACGCGTGCAATCAGAAAACTGCATACCTACCGTGCGGAAGCAGCGTTGTTCACCTGGCTGTGCGCGATATGCCGAAATGAGACGAGTGATTGGCTGGCGAAACAGGGCCGATACCGCGAGCATATCGTGCTGACCGAAGATATCCCGGAGATCCAGGCTGCGGTCGACTCTCTTCAAGCGCCCGAGCAAATGAGTCCGGAGCGGCACTATCGCCGTGTCGAGGTCCTGCGATTGATACAGGTTGCGCTGGACAAATTGCCGGCAAGATATGGCGACGTCCTCGAATGGAAGTACATTGAAGGGCACTCGGTAAAAGACATATCCGCGCGGTTGGATATGGGTACAGAGGCAACGCAGTCCTTGCTGGCGCGCGCGAAACGGGCGTTTGCCGAGGTTTATTCGTCGTTGACCGAGGGACTGGATCCCAACGAGAGCGAATTGGTGAAATCATGAATGAATTCGATCAGAGTACGAGCGTTCAGTCTGACGATGCGTTGGAACAACTGCTCAAACACGCATCGCCACGGCCCACGCCATCGCCGTCGGACGAGGCGGCAGTTCGTCGGGCCGTGCGGGCTGAATGGCGACAGGTCAGCGGCCGGCACCAGTCGCGTCGTCGCTTTCTGAACTACGCGATCGCCGCGACCGTCTTGATCGGCGTTTTTTCGATGTTCAGCGTGTTCCGTATGCCGGTGGTTGAGGCGGTGCAGGTCGCGACGATCGATAAGAGTTTTGGTTCGATCTACCTGCTCGGTGAAAAGTCGGAATTGCGTGAGACTGACGACTTGTCCGATGTTTTCTCCGGGCAAACCATCGTCACAGACGCCAAGGCGGGCATGGCACTGGCTTGGGGTAGCGGTGGCTCCTTGCGCGTCGATGAGAACACAAGGCTAGAGTTCACAACCGATAAATCCGTGTACTTGAAATCCGGTCGGCTGTATTTCGACTCGGAACCGTCAGTCATGATGGCCAGCGCGAAAGCTGGCGGATCCGATGGTTTTGTCGTTATTACGGATTATGGGGAAGTTGCTCACGTCGGTACGCAATTCATGACCCGTGTCGACGCCGACAATCTGACGGTCAGCGTACGGGAAGGGCAGGTCGATGTGGACAGTGCCTACCAACGTTACGTGGCAACATCGGGTCAGCAAGTGACGTTTTCCGGGCGGCAGCAGCCGACTGTCCTGAGCCTTGGCGCGCATGCTCAAGAGTGGCGCTGGGTTACCCGGACATCGCCACCCGCTGATGTCGACGGAAAATCGATCTATGAGTTTCTGCATTGGGTGCACAGGGAAACTGGCCTGGAGACCAGGTTTGACGGCCAGGCGGAACAGGTCGCACGCAATGCGCTGCTAAAAGGCACGATCAACGCCGAGCCCCTGGACGCCTTACAACGATGGATGGCGACTACTACGCTCGAATACGATGTTAACGAAAGCGAAGGAGTGATTTACGTTCGCGATAATCGCTAGGCACCAGACTCGCGCACTAATTTTGTCGCTGCTGAGTTGGACCGGATTCTGTTGGTCGGCTGCGCTGGCTGATGACGGGCAGGCTGTGACTTTCGTCGGCCGCACAGTCGCAGCTGTCATTGATGAGTATCGCGACCAGGGGCAGCCGTTTGCCTACAGCACCAGCCTGGTCCCCGATGACCTGCTGGTTACCCAAGAGCCGTCGCCAGGCACGCCACTCGAAATTGCACGACAAATACTCAAGCCGCACGGATTGGCGGTAAAGCTCGAGGCGGGCCTGTACCTGGTCGTGCGGGCGCGACCCGAGCAGAAGAAGGAAACGGCTCCAGTGGCAGCGCCGGAGCCATCGTTATCGGATATCGAGACAGTGGTCGTCGCGGCCAGCCGCTATGAAATATCGAGGGAAATCTCTCCCTCACAGTTCGCGATCGACCGGCGCACTATTCAAAACATGCCGGATATCGGCGAGGATCCGATCCGTGTCACGCAACGTTTGCCTGGCACGGCTGCCAGCGGCGCATCGGCCGTCGCGCATTTCCGCGGTGGAGAGGGAAACGAAGTCGGCATCATGCTGAATGGCCAGTGGTTATTCGATCCGTTCCACATTCGTGACTACCAGAATATTTTCAGTGCGATCGACGCTCGTGCGATTGAGGGCGTCGAGGTGTACACGGGTGGTTTCCCGGTTCGTTATGGCGACCGTATGAGCGGCTTGGTCCTGATGGACTCTCTGGAGGCAGAGAAGCCAAGGCACACCGAGATCGGCCTCAGCGTCTTTAACACGTCCCTGCTGATGGCCGGCAACCGAGACGGTCGAAACTGGCTCTTCTCCGCACGCAGGGGCAACCTTGATCTCGTTATCGATCCGAAATTCGGTAAGCCCTCTTATTTCGACCTCTTCGGCGAGTACTCATTCGAAATAACGCCAGATGTACGTTTGTCTGTAAATGCCCTGTTCGCCGACGATCAGATCGAACTCGTATTGGAGACAGACCCCGCGGAACGCGAGCAGGTCATCAGTGATACCCGCAATGCACAGCTGTGGATGCGCCTGGATAGTAATTGGTCGCCGACGCTCAGTAGTAGCACGGTGTTATCAATGGTCGACTACAGCAACACTCGTATTGGCTTTGCCAATGATCCCGAGAAGATGATTGCAGCGGTTGACGATGACAGGACGGTTCAGCAGTTCTCACTGCGCCAGGACTGGGTCTGGAGTCCATCGCCTCGTCACAGGACACAATGGGGAATTCACGCAGCGTATGGCGAAGCAGACTATGTGTACGACGGACGGGCCGAGTACTTTGGCTTGCAGGCCATGTACGAAAACCAGCCAGCCGAGATCGACCGATCGCTCCTGGCGAGCCCCAAAGGCGGCAGCTACGCGGTGTACGTGTC
>JABDNG010000069.1 GCA_013001045.1 Woeseiaceae bacterium
CCCAGGGCTTCTGACGCCCTGACCAGCTCGGCGATATTGCTGCCGTGGACCTTGGTCGTCATTGCCCCGGAAGATTTGAGCGATGCGAGGCCGTTATTGAAAGCTGACGACACGATACCTTGCGCTGCCTGAAGGTTCGCTTTGTTCACACCACCCGAGAGATCGCGCGCCAGCTCAACGGCAAAGGTCGAAAACGGATTGACGTTTGCGACGGATTTCTTGCCGGGTTCGAACACGGCACTCAAGAGATCAAAATCCGGCGCTGTATTCGTGACGATGTCGGTGCCATTGCGCGCATCGATGCCCAATGGATAGTACTTACCCTTGGTGCGCACCGTAATGTTATAGCTTGCATTTACGTCGCTCTCGAGCTGCATGAGCTCGACACCGTCATTGCGCAGAACGCGCATGTTCGCCCCGATAACGGGCCCGTCACCAACGCTGCCGGAGAGTTCGTGATCGACAAAGGTTTCCGCGGCGGATGTCGATTCTTCCTCGCCCATCAGACAGCCGCTTAGAGCGAGCGAAATAATGGCTAGTGTTGTAGCGTTACGGATAAAACTCGATTGCTGCATTCCCTTCATGGGTATTACTCCTGCCTGTCCGTCGGCGGGCTACCCAATCGGTCAATTGAAATGCGGAAACAAAGCCTGGATCGGCACGAATGTGCCGGATGCCATTAAATGACAAGCTCGCGATCGAGCGTCGCCCGATACGTTTGTCGTTTCTTTACTGGCAACTCCGCTGTCGTAGGCTTGCGCCGTTAGACCGGTGGCTTTGCGTCCCAACCTTTCGATTGGTTTGCCCTTTTCAGTCGTTAGTCGATGTTCCTTATCGTAACTACACTCGCGCCAGATTCCTGGCGACTGAGACCGACTTTAGCACCATTAAACAAGAAAAAAACCTGTCTAAAAACTGCGACAGTTTTTATGTAATAGTGTTATGTAACAACGCTTGTAACTCGGTTGTTTTAGCGCGTTTTTATAGCGTTGCAGCTGCTCCGATTATGCCGCCGTCAACGGCGACAACCACACCCGTAACGTAGCTCGACGCACGCGACGCTAAATAGAGTGCAGTACCCGCCATATCTGCGGGCTCGCCGATGCGCTTGAGCGGCACGCCTTTGATTATTTTTTCGCGCATGGTTTTCAGCGTGTGCGCCATCATCTTGCTGGGAAACGGACCCGGTGCGATTGCATTCGCGGTGATATTTCGAGACGCCAGGTGTGAGGCCAGGGTACGCGTAAGGTGATGCACCGCCGCTTTACTCGGTCCATAGGAAAACGTCGGCATTCGGTTGACGCCTAGACCGTCAATCGAACCCACCATGATGATGCGGGCCGGGTCTTCGCGGGTCGCGGATTTTTCCAGTAACGGCAGTAAAGCCTGTGTCAGGAAAAAAGGCGATTTCACGTTGATATCCATCACCTTGTCCCAACCGGCTTCCGGGAACTCTTCGATGTCGGCACCCCACGTGGCGCCGGCATTGTTGACCAGAATGTCGAGCTGGTCTTCGTGACTCTTGATTTCAGTGACCAGCGCGGCGATGCCCTCGCGTGTCGAAAGATCCGCCGGAATCGAGACGCACTCGCCCTGCGCCGATAATCGCTCAGCTGTCGCGTCACAGGCGTCGGCCTTGCGTGACGAAATGTAGGTTTTCACGCCGTTAGCCACGAAGCCCTCGGCGATCATCTCGCCGATGCCGCGTGAACCGCCGGTTACCAGGGCCACTTTTCCCGAAACGTCGAAGAGGTTTTTCATGACGTATGTCTCGGTTTATACGTAATGCTATTGACAATCATTCTCATTTGCGTTTGAATCCTTATAGGCTCGTAAATCGTTGAAACGTATGTACGTCTGTATTTGCAACGCTATCACTGACAAGCAGATTCGCAAAGCCGCGAAGTCCGGCGCTCGCAGCGTCCGAGACCTGCAACGCCAGCTTGGTGTCGCAGCCGGCTGCGGTTCCTGCATAGACACAGCGTCGGAAATTCTTCGAGAGTCCAGCCAGAGCGCCCGGTTGACGGAGCCCGTGGTGTACCAGCCCGCCCTCGCCTGAGCGGCCGTCGCACACGATATCAAGAAGCCCCGTATCCCGGGGCTTTTCTTTTTCCGGCGCGAGGTCTTATGATGCACCTCGCATAACAACAACGGCCGGAGACGCTGCATGAAAGGCGACAAAACTGTCATCGAACACCTCAACAAAGTCCTGAAGAACGAACTCACGGCGATTAATCAGTACTTCCTGCACTCCCGCATGCTCAAGGACTGGGGCCTGAACAAGCTCGGAGACTACGAGCATGGCGAATCGATCGACGAAATGAAGCATGCCGATCAGCTGATCGAGCGCATCTTGTTCCTGGAGGGTCTGCCCAACCTGCAGGACCTCGGCAAACTCCGCATCGGCGAAGACGTGCCGGAAATTTTGAATTGCGATCTCGACATGGAACTCGATGCGCTTCCGGACCTCAGGGCCGGTATCGCCTACTGCGAAGCGCACAAGGACTACGTGAGCCGCGACTTGTTCGACGCCATCCTGGCGTCCGAAGAAGAGCATGTCGACTGGTTGGAAACGCAGCTGCATCTGATCGAAAAGATGGGGCTTGAGAATTATGTTCAATCCCAGCTCTAGGCTAGTCAAAGACATACATACGCTGTCGTAGATCGGCGACGAATAAAATGATTTGTTTTTCCGCCGCTTAAAATCGTTACATAAACCGATTTCGCCCTGACTGTCGCATTCTGCGGACGTTTAACGCGTTGCTGGCGCCTCATTCGAAGGCTGCCTTGCGCTAAACCCCTGACACATCGAAATTATCTCAATCTGGCACGAGAATTGCTTCGTACTATGCCTGGCTTCGTGCAGCAGGTGGCGAGTGTCGCACTCTCCGCGTTGTAACGAACGCACTTACTTTGGGATGGGTGTCCGGTCATCCGGCACCGCAAGCAAAAAAAAGAGCCGACCTGTTGAGAGGCAGGGACGCAAAGCCACCGGTCTAAAGGGTCAACCTTGGACAGCGGGGCGTCTGATGCTTGCTAATTGTCGACTGACTTAATAAACGATTTCAAGGTCCGACAATTCATCCCTCAACTTCGGTTGCAGCTGGCTTTTTACATAAGGCCGGTGCGGGCAGTCTTGCGCGCGGCAATTGCCGAACTGGATGGGGATTTTTATGCGAAATGCGCTGCTGGCGTTGATTGCGGGATCGTTACTCTGCGGATGCCTGAGTAGCGAAGAGCCCGCTGTGACCCGCGAAAAAGCAGCGGCCTATAATCCGTCTGGAAATAGCAGTCCGACAATTAGTGGGAATCCACCGTCGGCGATCCTGTTTGGCGAGCTGTATGAATTCAAGCCAAATGCCGCCGATCCAGACGGCGACGAACTGACTTTTCAGATTACGAACAGGCCGACTTGGGCAAGTTTTAACGCGTCGACAGGACGCCTGTCCGGACAACCGACGCTCGGCAACATAGGCACTTTCGCGGATATCGTAATTACCGTTTCGGACGGAGAAGCGAGTCGATCTCTTGCGGCGTTTTCCATTACGGTCAGGCAAGCTGCCGCTGATTCGTCTGGAAACAGCAGCCCGACAATAAGTGGAAATCCGCCGCCGGCCATCATGTTTGGTGAGTCATACGAATTCAAGCCAAATGCAGCCGATCCGGACGGTGATGCACTAAGCTTTCAGGTCACCAACAAGCCGAATTGGGCAAGTTTTGAGCCGGCAACAGGTCGCCTGTCGGGACAACCTACGTTCGGCAATATAGGTGCTTACTCGGGTATTGTAATCACCGTTTCAGACGGCGAGGCGACTCGATCACTTCCGGCGTTTTCCATTACGGTTAGCCAGACTGCCTTGGGAAACGTCACATTGAATTGGACCGCTCCATTGCAGAATACGGATGGTACTGCCCTGCTCGACTTGGCGGGATACACGATCTACTATGGAAACGATTCGCGATCCTACGACCACGAAATCCGCATCGACAATCCCGGCATGACGACGTATGTCGTCGATTTTTTGGTTCCCGATACCTACTATTTTGCGGCGACCGCGTTCAACTCCCAGGGCGTGGAAAGCGAATGGTCAGGCGAAGCGATAAGAACAGTGAAGTAGTTGCGACGTTTTGAGATCGACGTTCGGGTGCTACGTCGTTTGAACTTGATCTGCAACACCTTAATCACTCGTTTGCGAAATCCCTGCTTCGGCAAGCAGCGCCTGCACCGTCCCATTCATCGCGTCAACCGCAGCGTTGTAGAATTCGGCTCGCAGGCGCCCGTCCTGATCGACCAGGAAGACCTGCGGTGAGTGCGACACCGTATAAGCACCTGACTTGTCTATTGCATTTCCTTTGAAAAAGGCGGCCGAAAATTCCGAGGCGAGTGCCTTTACGACGCCGCGTTCGCCTGTTAGGCCAATGAATGTCGGCGAATACCGCTCGAGGAAACGCTTCATCACTTCGGGTGTGTCTCGCTCTCCATCAACACTGATCATCACAAAGGCAATTTGATCAGAATCGGGTCCGCGATAGTCCTCCAGTTGCTTAAGTTTCTGTAAGGCCAACGGGCACACGTCCGGACAAT
>JABDNG010000084.1 GCA_013001045.1 Woeseiaceae bacterium
CGCCGCCGACAATCGCGATCAGAATCAAGAGCAGGCGGGTAACGAACGATATGTCTATGGCGATGTGCTGCAGCCCCATGACAATGGCCACCGTAAGGATTCCGCCGTAGAGCAGGCGAGGCGCGAAAGAATCCTCCTGAATGTCGTCATTGATTTCCGTCAGCAAATTACTGGCAAGCAGCCCAAGCAGATGGCCCGCGGCGATGATCGCGAAGCTGACGAGTGCTTGTGGAATAAAGGAGATGACCTGATTTGCCAGCGTCGAAACTCCACCGACCCCGAGAATACGAAGCGCATAGACAATCGCCAGGACGAGAACCAGCCAGAATACGGCGGCCCTGGAGATACCGATCAGTCGCGGAGAGAAAACACTCGAGTCCGTTGTGGAGACCCTGGCGACGCGCCGGTCGAGTGCGCCGAGCCCGCGACCCACCAGGATGCTTGCGATACGACCAACGATGAAGCCGGCAATAAGAACGGCAATCGCCACCAGCTCCGGGCGGGAAGCAAAGCTGTTCGTAAAAACGTTTTCTCCCATTGGGCAATCTCCGGCTTTTATCGGTTGAGCCGATTTTGAGCCCCAGTATCCGCATGTCGATAGGTCGGTTCAAGCAACTTTACGAACTAATCAGGGCAATATGGCCTTTAGAGAAACGACCGAACTGGCGGCAATTCTTCAACACCTGATCATGAATAAAGTGACCTGCACACGACGGCACGACGGACCCGAAACGGCAGGAGACATTCGAAGACGCTCAATCACATCGCGCATAGATCCGGCGCGACGTAAGGCCGCGGCAGGCGAAATTGGGATGGCGCTTTGCTGATTAATGCGTACAGTGCGGTTTACGACTGTACTGCTTGGAACCATCGATGGATAACCTGATCTGGGTCGGTATTTTCATTTGCCTTTGTCACTCCGCCATGTTCTCGGGCCTGAACCTGGCGTTTTTCAGCCTGAGCCGGCTCAGGCTCGAGGCGGAATCGGCGGCGGGAAACAAGGCGGCACAGAAGATACTGGCGTTGCGAAAGGACTCTAATTTCCTGTTGACAACCATTCTTTGGGGCAACGTCGGCATCAACGTGCTGCTGACCCTTCTGTCAAACTCCGTCATGGCCGGTGTCGCGGCCTTCGCATTCTCGACCGTTGTCATCACGTTCGCCGGGGAAATTGTGCCGCAGGCCTATTTTTCGCGCCGGGCGATGACGATGGCGTCGTTACTGAGTCCCGTACTCCGATTTTATCAGTACGTCCTCTACCCGGTAGCCAAACCAAGCGCGTGGATGCTTGACAAGTGGCTCGGCGCGGAGCGAGTGATTTACCTGCAGGAACAGCAGCTGAAGGGTGTGATCGAGCAGCACATCGTATCCGATCACGCCGAGATCGACTTCATCGAAGGCAGGGGCGCGCTCAACTTCCTGGACATCGACGATGTGCCGATCCAGGACGAGGGAGAAACGGTCGACCCGGCAAGCATTATTTCCCTGGCCGTCAAAGTCGACCTGCCGGTGCTGCCGCAGGTCGAATCGTTAATGGACCCGTTCGTCGTCGATGTCAATGCATCCGGCCGAAAATGGACAATCATCACGGACACCGAAGGCAAGCCACAGCTGTTGCTGGATGCAGACTCGTACCTGAGAGCCGTCATGTCTGATCCATCCAGCGTCGACGCCTATGCGCACTGCCACCGGCCCATCGTGATACGTGATCCGACGAGTCCGCTAGGTCACGTCATACTCGCACTGAAACAGGGCATGACGGCGAAGAGCGATGCTGCGATCGAGAAAGACATCGTTCTTTTGTGGACCGACGACCGCAAGCAGGTCATCACCGGCGCGGACCTGCTCGGCCGGTTGCTGCACGGTATCGAGGCAGAATTGCCGGCGGTGACCTAGACCGTAAACGGACATACTTCGATGGAAGACCCTCGCGAGCTGAGAAATTCGCCATCCGAGCGACCGTTTTCGACGAAATCGGGTACTCGTGTAACACTACGGCGCTGATGTGCGTCCGACACTTTTGATAGCGACAGAGTATTTCTCGCCGTGCTTCAGTTACGGTTTATTAGAGGCGCTTAATCATGAAAAATAAAATCCTGGTTCTCGGCAGTCTGCTGTTCGTATTCGGCTGCTCGAATGACCCCGGCTTACACCCTGAGGCTTCAGCGAACTACTTCGACAACACTGGCCGCGATGACGTTTTGAGCGGTGGCGTGAAGATGATTCCAATTGAAACGCCAAAGGGAGCCTTTCGAGTATGGACCAAGCGTGTTGGCAACAACCCCACTATGAAGGTGCTCTTGCTGCACGGTGGGCCGGGTTTTACGCACGAGTACCTGGAAGCATTCGACAGCTATTTTCCGGCGGCTGAGATTGAGTATTACTATTACGACCAACTCGGCTCCTATTACAGCGACCAGCCGGATGATCCGGACTTATGGGATCTGCCCCGATTCGTGGAGGAGGTTGAGCAGGTACGCCAGGCATTGGGATTGGATAAGGAAAACTTCTACCTTTTCGGGCAGTCGTGGGGCGGCCTTTTGGGAATCGAGTACGCACTGAAATATCAACAGAATCTAAAAGGGCTGATTATCTCGAACATGATGGCCAGTATCCCGGCGTACAACGAGTACGCCGAGACAGTGATCATGCCGGCTATGGACCAGGCGGTTTTAGCAGAAATCAAAGCGTATGAGTCAGCTGCCGATTACGAGAACCCTAGATATATGGAGCTTCTGCTTGAGCATCACTACGTTGAACACGCGCTAAGGATGCCGCTCGAGGAGTGGCCGGACCCCGTAAATCGTGCGTTCAAACATATGAACCCGGACGTCTATATTCCGATGCAGGGGCCCAGCGAACTCGGTGCCAGCGGCAAACTGGTGGAGTGGGACCGGACCGATGATCTGGATGAGATTTCAGTGCCGACGCTGGTGATTGGCGCCCAGCATGACACCATGGACCCTGCACACATGCAGTGGATGGCGGGTGCGGTACAAAACGGGCGCTACCTTCTGTGTCCAAACGGTAGCCATATGGCGCTATTCGATGACCAGGAGACGTATTTTGACGGCCTTATCAACTTCCTTCGGGACGTCGACTCAGGGCGCTTTTAGACTGCCGGCCAGGTATTGACTTGTGCTGTGCGTGCAGTCCCTGTGCCGGATCGCACCGTCACGCCTGGCTTGCTGATACCATTGCGCAAAGTAAATCATCCTGAGTGTAATGTTGCCGGTGGAAAACGAATTCTTTGACGTCGTCATCGTCGGCGCCGGCCTGTCCGGCATCGGCGCCGCCTGCCACCTCCAGCGTGAATGTCCGAACAAGAGCTTTGTCATCTTGGAGGGCCGCGATGCAATGGGCGGCACGTGGGACCTGTTTCGCTACCCCGGAATTCGTTCGGATAGCGACATGCACACATTGGGTTACAAATTTAAACCCTGGCGCGAGTCGAAAGCGATTGCCGACGGGCCCTCGATACTCAATTACATTCACGAGACGGCGGCCGACTACGATGTCGACCGGCACATTCGCTATCGCCATCGCGTTGTCAAAGCCGGATGGTCGAGCGACGATCGTGTCTGGACACTGCAGGTTCAGCAAACGGATACGAACGAAATCTCCCGCATACGCTGCGGTCTTGTTCTCATGTGCGCCGGATACTATCGCTACGAGAGCGGTTATACGCCGGTGTTTGAGGGGCGGAAAAGATTTCGCGGCGAGATCGTGCACCCGCAACGTTGGCCCGAGGACCTGGACTATCGTGGGAAGAAGGTGCTCGTTATCGGCTCGGGCGCAACGGCCGTCACGTTGGTGCCGGCGATGGCGGAGCAGGCGGGTCATGTGACAATGCTGCAACGCTCACCAAGCTATGTCGTCTCATGGCCCGACGAGGACAAGATCGCCAACTTCCTTCGTAAGGTGCTGCCGGAAAAAGTGGCGTATGCGATCACACGCTGGAAGAACATCACGATGCAGCAGTGGACGTATCGCCGCACGCGCACATCGCCGGACAAGGTCAAACGACAGCTGCTCGAATGGGTGCAGAAGGAGCTCGGCGAGGACTACGACGTCGAGACCCACTTTACGCCGGATTACAACCCCTGGGATCAACGGCTCTGCCTGGTAGCCAACGGTGATCTGTTCGAGGCCATTCGCAAAGGTGCCGTGTCTGTCGTTACGGACCAGATCGAAAGCTTCACTGAAAGCGGTGTTCGATTAGAGTCCGGAAAAGAACTGACCGCCGATATCATCATCACCGCGACGGGGCTCGACCTGCTGGTGCTCGGCGGGGTGGAGTTTGCCGTTGACGGCAAGCTCGTCGATTTTTCGAAGACCTACAGTTACAAGGGCGTCATGTACTCTGGCGTGCCGAACCTGGTGTCGACCTTCGGGTACATCAACGCGTCCTGGACACTGCGCGCGGATCTCACGGCCGAGTACTTCTGTCGCCTGGTAAAGCACCTGGATTCGAACGAATTTCAGTCCTGCACCCCTCGCCTGCGTCCGGAAGACGAGGCTATGGAGCCGCGGCCCTGGATCACGGCATTCACTCCGGGCTACATTCAGCGATCGATCGACCTCATGCCCAGGCAGGGCGATCACGCGCCCTGG
>JABDNG010000004.1 GCA_013001045.1 Woeseiaceae bacterium
CGTAACAGCGCTTCCTTGGTATCGAGACCGCCACCGAATCCCGTCAGATCGCCGCTCTTGCCTATAACGCGATGGCAGGGCACGACAATAGGAATCGGGTTGCGCCCGTTCGCCGCACCCACGGCGCGTACGGCCCTGGGTCGCCCAATGCGCCTGGCGATCTCGCCATACGACACGGTCTCGCCATAAGGGATCGCTTGCAGGGCCTCCAGCACGCTCACCTGGAATTCGGTGCCGTTGAGTTTCACCGGCAGGTCGAAGTCCTGTCTGTCACCGGCAAAGTACTCCCTGAGTTGCCGCCGCGCGTTCGTCAACGGTTTCTCGTTGTAGATCCAGTCCGGTTCCGGATCCCGCCGCATGGACCCTTTCGGAAAACCGATCATTGTCAGCGCGTCGTCTTCGCCGGCCAGTAAGAGTTCGCCAATCGGCGTATCGAGATAACAGTAGTACATGGTCTAGCCTCCGGCTCCTGCATCGGAACCCCATAACAATAATGCCGCATAGGCGCGCCAGGGCCGCCAGGCCTCGGCACGCCTTAGAAGTTCGGCGGGTTTCATGCGCTCAGTCTCTGCAGTGTCGAACGCGCGTAACAGCCCGAGATCCGATGCGGGAAAGGCATCCGGGTCTTTTAACGCGCGCATCGCGACGTATTGCGCGGTCCAGTCGCCAACACCCTTTATCGATTTGAATGTCTCACAAAAGCTGTCGGGCGCCACGGCCGCGTCGAAACACAGCGTGCCATCGACCACGGCACTCGCGACACTGCGAATGGTGCGGGCGCGACTGCCGATGATTCCCAGGTTCTCGAGCCTGGCACGCACGAGTTTCTGCGGCGCCGGAAACAAGCGGTTTGGCGTATCGGGCAAACCATCGATCGAGACGTCGATGCGTTCGCCGTAGCGTTTGGCGATGCGACCTGCGAGCGTCGTCGCGGCGCTTACCGAGACCTGCTGTCCGAGAATCGCACGCACGGCCAGTTCAAAGCCGTCCCAGGATCCCGGCACGCGCACGCCCGGATTCTTTTTCAGCAGCCGCTTCAGAACGGGATCGACGGACAACACGGCGGCGATATCGTCGGTTGCGGCGTCAAGATCGAAGAGGCTGCGTACGCGTTGCACAATCGAAAACAACGCTGTCGTGCCGATACCATGCAGCGACAACAACAGGTGATCGCCGGCATTACGCACCTCAACGACGCCGTGCGCTGTGCCGATTGAAATAGTCCGCAGGTAGCGTCCATCGCGTACCTGCTCGACGCCCGGGGTGGCCCTCGCCGCGAAAAACGCCAGCAAGCGATCCCAGTCGAACGGCGCACGATAGGCCAATTGCACGGACAAAGCGCTGGCCATAACGGTGGCGGCGCGGCGCCGGCGCAGCTCGCCAGGGGTGCGGCCGTAGGTCTTCCTGAAGGTGTCGTTGAAACGACGGACGCTACCGAAACCGGCTGCGACCGAGATGTCTCGCATGGACAACGATGTCTGGTCGATAAGGTTTTTCGCAAAGTGCAGACGCTGCGTGTGCGCGACTGCGAGCGGACTCGCCCCCAGGTGTTTGCTGAACAGGCGCCGCAAGTGACGACTCGTTACGCCGAGCCGCTCGGCGAGATTTTCAAGGCTGCCATCATCCAGCGCGCCTTCGGCGATGAGCCTGAGCCCTCGTTGCACCGTCGTCGACGTCCCCGCCCAGGCCGGGGTGCCCGGCGCGCACTCGGGACGACAGCGAAGACAAGGCCGGAAGCCCGCCTCGCCCGCCGCCGCGGCCGTGCGGTAGAAGGTGACGTTTTCACTCTTGGGCGCGTTGGCTGGACAGATCGGGCGGCAATAGATGCCGGTCGTCCTGACACCGACGAAAAAACGGCCATCGAACCGTGCATCACGGGACAACCTGGCGCGTTCAAAGATTTCGTTGCTGCTCGTCATGGCGTTTCCTCAGCTTTGAAGTATACGCCGGCATCGAGCACCGAATAGCCAGAATCGGACCTCTATAAGCAAACAAGCCGGGCAGCCCTTTCGGCCCGCCCGGCTGTTTTTCAAGCAAATGCTGTGAGGTTATGCCGCAGTGCGGGCCCGCGACTGCTGCCTCTTTTCCAGCCATTCCGCCAGGTCATCGGAGCCGCCGATATGCTTGCCGTCGATGAAGACCTGCGGATAACTCGTGCTCGACGACACCGCGCGCAGCGCCTGGTCCGTGTAATCACGGTTCAGCAACAACTCCTGGAAGTCGATGCCGGCATCACGCAAGAGCCCTTTGGCGCGAACGCAGAACGGGCAGCCATCGCGCGTGAATATGGCGACATCGTGCGGCAGCTCGCCTTGCGGTGCCAGGTACTTCAGCATCGTGTCGGCATCCGAGACATGGAACGGGTCACCGGGCTCTTCGGGTTCGACGAACATTTTTTCGATAACGCCGTCACGAACGAGCATTGAATAACGCCACGAACGTTTGCCGAAGCCGAGATCGTCCTTGTTGACCAGGAGGCCCATGCCGTCCGAGAAGTCACCGTTGCCGTCCGGCAGGAAGGTGACGCGATCGGCGTGCTGGCTGCGCTTCCATTCGTTCATAACAAACGCATCGTTGACACTGACGCAAATTACCTCGTCAATGCCGTTCGCTTCGAACAGCGGCACGAGCTGGTTGTAACGCGGCACGTGTGACGATGAACAAGTGGGTGTAAACGCGCCAGGCAGCGAAAATAAGACAACTGACTTGCCAGCGAATACGTCGTTGCTGTCCAGGTTGATCCACTCATGGTCTTTCCGGGTCCTGAACGTGACCTTCGGGATTCTCTGGCCTTCGAGGTTCTTGAACATTCTATTGTCTCCTGTATATGAGCTATTAATCAGGCCAGCATGCTGCGAAGCATCCAGGCGTTTTTTTCGTGCAGCTGCATTCGCTGCGTCAAGAGGTCGGCGGTGGGCTCGTCGTTTGCCGCATCCGCGTCGGGGAATACCGCGCGTGCCGTGCGTACGACGGTCTCCTGGCCGATCGCGAGCTGGCGAATCATCTCCTCCGCGGATTCGTCGCCATCACCCTCTTCGATCGCCGTTATCTTTGCGAACTCGGTGTAGGATCCCGGCGCCTTGATGCCCAGTGCGCGGATGCGCTCCGCGATCTCGTCGACGGCCGTCGCGAGCTCCGTGTATTGCCCCTCGAACATGAGGTGCAGTGTGTTGAACTGCGGGCCCGTTACGTTCCAGTGGTAGTTGTGTGTTTTTAGATAAAGGGTGTAGCTGTCGGCCAACAGCCGTGACAGCCCAGACGCGATCTTCTCGCGATTCTCTTTACTGATACCTGTGTTGAGTTCCATATTCGTCTCCCTCGGTAAGCTTGGAAATCAAGTATATGCATCGACAATTAATAAATAAAATGGTTTAATTCTCTCACTATGTTCTATTTATTCGATCAATGAAAACACCGACTGTCCGCCAGCTGCAGTATTTCGTCGCGCTCACCGAGAGCGGGCACTTCGGCCGCGCCGCCGAGCGCTGCTTCGTGTCGCAGTCGGCATTCAGCAACGCGATCAAAGAGCTGGAAACATCGCTCGACGCCCAGCTCGTCGACCGCACCAACCGCAACGTGACGATCACGTCGACGGGACAACAGGTGGCGGTGCAGGCGCGGCTGGTATTGAGAGACCTGGACGCCCTCGTCGAGACGGCTCGTGGACAGCAGGAGCCCTTGACCGGCGAACTTCGACTCGGCGTCATTCCGACGATTGCGCCGTTCATGCTGCCCGGCGCACTGCCAAAACTCCGTGAGCAGTACCCGGACCTGCGGCTGCTGTTGGTCGAGGATCAGACACAGCGAATCCATGCTCGGCTCATGCAGGGCGAGCTCGACGTCCTGCTCATTGCCCTGCCCTGGGAAATGCAGGGTGTAGACGAACTGCCGCTGTTCCAGGACGCGTTTTGCCTTGCCTGCCATGAAGAGACGCAGCACGTGGAACCCGAGAACTATCGTTTCAGCCGGCTCGATTCCGCCAGCATCCTTCTTCTCGAGGACGGCCACTGCCTGCGGGAACATGCGCTCGCCGCATGCAAGATTCGCAATACGCAAAAAGTCAGCCGCTTCGGGGCAAGCAGCCTGCTGACGCTGATTGAAATGGTGGACGCGGACCTCGGCGTGACCTTCTTGCCGGAGATGGCGCGCGGATCGAGCTTACTCAGCAACACGCAAGTACAGCTGCATTCCATGGGCGAAAAAAGTTACCGCACGATAGGACTTGTCTGGCGCAAAGGCAGTCGACGCGCCGAGGAATTTAATCTTCTCGGTGACTTTTTGCGCGACAACCACGAGGCCGCTATTCGATAGTAGCTTGCTCCGTCTTTGCAGGCGCAGACCAGACTCTGTAACGGACGCTGAATGCTTCAGGCACGTAGACGACGATCGGCAGCTTGCTGTTGTAGCGGACGAACGGGTCATCGAGCCGGATCGTGACGAAAACACTTCGTTTTTGTTCGTCCGGCGGGCACGCCATCATTGTGGACGCCGGCCCGGCCACGTCGCTTAGGCGAAACATCGAATAGCCCCAGCCTGCGACCACCTCTCGTTCGAACTTGCCGCCAAACCAGTGATGATTACAGTCGACTTCCATGTCCCGACCGATAATTAGTTCCACGCGCAGCCGCGTTTCGTCATCGGCGACGGGTAGCCGAATGACATGGCGTGCCGTGCCGGGCTCAGCGGTAGGATAGGGTTTCAGATCATCGGCCAACATAAGAATCGTCTTTTAGCACAAAGAGAGGCGCGTAGGCAGGAATGCGTATTGTTGGCATACTCACCCCATAGCAACATGGCGATGAAAGGAGTGCGTCATGAAAGCCAGGTTTCTCCTGTTGGTCAGCTCGCTGCTTCTCGCAGCCTGCGCACACGATTCCGCGGTCGATTCTTCGAGCGGGAACGGCGCATTAGCGGCCAGCGATATGAGCTGGGCGAACGGCGAAGCCGCGTACAACGAATATTGTGCGGGCTGTCACGAAACGGGCATGCTGGGGGCGCCGATTGCCGGCGACGCCGCCGATTGGGGCGATCGGTCACAACTCTGGGATGCGGTGTTGCTCGATCACGCCATCACTGGCTATCTCGAGATGCCTGCCAAAGGCGGCCGCATCGAAATCCCCGACGAGGTCGTCAAGTCAGCGGCCGAGTACATGCTACGATTGTCGTTTCCCGACATGCAGCACGATTGTAATCCCCCCGTTTGTAGCGACGCTGCGGAATAGATAGAAACGGTCCCGGGTAGTCACTCAACGCAACGCGGATCGGCGGCCTGAATGCCGGCGATCATCTCACGCGTTATGGGTATCGGGTCACAGCCATGTTCGAGTTCGCAGATCAGGTCGTACTTCGGCTCCGCCTTGATGTGGCATGCAAAGCAGTTGCCACCAAAGCGATTTACGACGTCGACGAATCCACGGTTACGAATACTGTTGCCGTCGGCGGAAACATCCAGCTCGAAAAATTCCCAGTCACGCGTCGCCGCATTAAAGCCAGGAGGATGTTTCACCATCGCCTCGGTTGGAACAAGTTGCACGACGGAGCCTGGCGGATAAACCCCGCCGTCGGTCGATTCCGCGACGGCTATCGTCGCGTCGAGGTCGCCGAGCAAGTTGTCTACGAAGAAATGACGAATTGCCGTCATGTCGGTAAGACAACGAAACGAATCGGCATCGATGCTCAACTCAGGCGCTTTTGCAACGGCGGGCGCTTCAGTGACTGCCGCCGATGCGGCTTCGACAGCCGGTTTACTCGCAACCTCACTCTTGCCACACGCCTGCAGGACCATAAGCGCCAGTACCAGCAATGCCACCTGATGCGCATACGCGCCGGTCATTCGATCTGTTGTCATATCACCTAATCTCCAGCTACAGGAACAATGCATCGACGCTCAACCAGAGGCCGTAAACGGCAAGCACGAGCGTCAGCAGCGCGGTACCGCCTGCACCGATCAGCCTGCCGGGATGACCTATGTTGTCGTGCTTCAGGCCGATGGCGTGTGCGATGCGCGAAATGATCAGCAGATCACCCATGACATAGAGAAACATCGACGAGGCACCGGCCAGCTCGATCGCGCCGAAGACGATGAGGAACATAGGGACGTACTCGAGAAAGTTCTGGTGGCGCCGTACCTTTTCCGCCAGCTCTATGTCGGCCGGATCGCCGTACAGGACGGATACGCCGCTCTTGCCGCGTGCGATGCCAGCCTTGGAGCTCAGCACCAATGCGAATATCGCCATGATGCTGGCGTACATGAGTGTAATAGGCATCTGCATGGTCTCACCTCGTCAGTCAGGATCAACCATTGTACTCCACGAACGCCCCAATTAACGGCGCGGGCGCATTCGCTCCTCGCGCGACAACTCGCGCGGATGCCTGGCTTTGCGGAAACCATCGAGCTGATGTGCGATTGCGAGTATGGGATGCCGCAGCAACATGCGCGGGCCGGCAAAGCGCATGATCTTCCTGGCCTCTTCCCTGCGCGCCGGTTTGTAACAGTGCACGGGACAGTTAGCGCAGGTTGGTTTGTCTTCGCCGTACGGGCATTTGTGCAGCCGCGTTTCGGCGTACGCCAGGAAGTCGCTGCACGCGTCGCAGAGATTGTCGGCGGAACTTTCGTGGTGCGCGCCGCAGTAAATCTCGACCATCTTGGTCATGGTCAGGCGCTCACGGGCGAGGCGTTGCTTCAAAGACAGCATAGCGCGCTCAGTTGACTTTCCTTTCATGCCCTTCCCAGAATGGCTCGCGCAATTCGCGCTTGAGGATTTTTCCCGGGCCCGATTTCGGTAACTCCTCGGACGACAGCGTGATCGCCTTCGGCAACTTGTAGCCCGCGATATGCTCGCGACAAAATTCGATCAATTCCTCGGACGTCACGTCCTCACGCGGCACGACGAACGCATGCACAGCTTCGCCCCAGGCCTCGTCCGGCACGCCGAACACCGCCGCTTCGAGCACCGCGGGATGTTTGTAAAGTGCCTCTTCCACTTCGGAGCAATAGACGTTTTCACCGCCGCTGACGATCATGTCCTTGGCGCGATCGACTAGGAACACAAACCCCTCGTCATCCATGTAACCCATGTCACCGGATCGATACCAGCCGTCGACAAGGACCTCCGCGGATTGCTCGGGCTTGTTCCAGTAGCCTTTCATGATGTTCGGACCGCGTGCCGCGAGCTCACCGACCTCACCTATCGGCAATTCATCGCCCTCGTTATCGATAATCTTCACCTGCACGCCGATAAGCGATTGCCCACAGGAACGGCTGCGATCGACATCCAGGAGTCTTTGTTCGTTGCGCAGCCCCGTCACCAGCGGCGACGCTTCGGTCATGCCGTAGACGTGCACGAACTCGGCCGTCGGAAACGCCTCGGCCGCGCGGCGCACCACCTCGGTCGCGATCGGCGATCCGCCATGAGCAACCATTACCAGCGAGCTCGTATTGCGCGGCTCGGCATGCTGCAGTTCGGCAATCGCGGCGATCATCGTCGGCACACCCAGGGTGTGCGTGACCTTGTGTTTCTCGATGAGGTCGAGTGCAGTCGCCGGGTTAAAGACTTTCAAGGGAATCTGGCAGCTGCCCGTCCATACGCCACCGAGCACACCGTTGGAGCCTGCGGCATGGAACAATGGCGCCATGATCAGGAATACACTGTCTTCGACGGGTGGCGCCGCGGTCATGAAGTGAAAGGTATTCGCGATCAGATTGCGGTGCGTCAGCATTACACCCTTCGATGCGCCGGTGGTGCCGCCCGTATAAAACAGGCCGGCCAGGGTGTCTTCCGATATGCCGACGCCGAGTTCCGCCTCGTCGGCGGCCGCGACCAATGCGTCGAACTCATCGGGAATCATGATGACGGTGTCGACGATGTCACGCAGCGAGCCCGGATCACGATCGCTTATGAGAATGGTCGCACCGGCATCCTCGATCGCGTACCTGAGCTCCGGTTCGGCGTGTCGCGTATTGAGTGGCACGACGGCGAAGCCGGCCGCCGGAATCGCAACATAGCACTCGATGTGATGGTTGGTGTTGGCCGCAAGCACCGCGACGCGGTCACCGGGCTTGACGCGTTTGCTGATGAGTACATCCGCGAGACGACGACAGCGGGAGTTGAGTTCCTTGTGACTGAATTGCCGGTCTTCTGAAATGACGGCAATCTTGTCGCCCGCCACCTGGACGGCGCGCGCGAGTGGGTCCGCAAAAGTCTGCATAACGTTACGTCTCTTATCGGCTTCTTGTTGTGAGTAAAAGGGACATTCTGGATTGAACGCATTATTACATTATCGCTAATTGGGACATTCTAAATTTAACGCATTATTACATTAAATGAAGAATGTCCCCATTAAGGTGGGTGTCCCCATTAAGGCAGTCTGCTGTGGCTTCCCCTGATTTTCATAAGTGCTTGTGCGTGCTACAAATATGAGGCAACGAGTCGAGCTTGCTCGATCAGGAGGCTAGTCATGAACACACGTTCCATACTGACGTTCGTCATGGTCAGCCTTGTCGCACTCAGTGCGTGCGATCAGGACGTCATGATGTCGGAAAAAGGCGTTCGACTGCCGGATGGCGACGTCCAGGCCGGTCGCGAGGCCTTCCTTTACATGCAGTGTAACCAGTGCCACACGATCAAAGGCGAACAACTGCCCGGTATCCCGGGTCAGGACCCGCCCTACGTCGAGTTGGGTGGTGACGTGACGCAGGTCAAGACCTACGGCCAGCTCATCACGGCAATCATCAACCCGTCACACAAACTGGCCACCGGTTACGCCAAAGAGGTCGTGTCGGAAGATGACGAATCGAAGATGTACGTCTACAACGATCATATGACGGTCAAAGAACTCATCGATCTCGTCATGTTCCTGCAACCGCACTACAACGTTTTGCCGCCGAGTTTCCGCTACCCCGTTTATCCGTAGCTTGTCGCTACGACGACGGCAATGCCGACGGCGTTTCGCAACTCGCTTGGCACTGTGCAAACGCTGTTCGGATTTTGCGGCAAAGTCAATGCGCATGGTCTATGCTGGTAACTCGTGGCTAGCTAAAAGTTGATGCCACCGACCAGGCCCGGCGACGAGAACGGTGCCACTAACAAGGGGCTCTCATGCTAATCAATCCTCACGAACACAATCGTCCTTATCACGACAAAACGTCGATCGAGATCATGCAGAAGACCATCGAGTTTTTCGAGAACAAGGGCCGGCGACGCATCAAGGAAGATGACCACGAGCGTGTCTGGTACGCCGACTTCCTCGAGTTCATTGCCCGCGAACAGATTTTCGCCAAGTTGATGACGCCGCCGGCTTATTCGGGCGGCGCTCGAGATGTTCGCTTTGACAGCTGGCGTAACTGCGACTTCAACGAGATTCTCGGCTTCTACGGCCTTGGCTACTGGTACACCTGGCAGGTCAGCATGCTCGGCCTCGGACCTATCTGGATATCCGGTAACGAAGCGGTCAAGAAAAAAACCGCGCAGCTGTTACGAGATGGCCAAATCTTCGCCTTCGGGCTGTCGGAAAAGGAGCATGGCGCCGACATTTACTCGTCCGACATGAAATTGTTCCCACAGGACGACGGCACCTACCTCGCCCGCGGCAGCAAGTACTACATCGGTAACGGCAACAAGGCAGGCCTGGTATCGACCTTCGGCAAGATCGACGGCAGCGACGATTACGTCTTCTTCGTCGTCGAGCCACGGCATGAAAAGTACGAGTGCGTCAAGAACGTATGCAACTCGCAAAACTTTGTCGCCGAGTTCGCCCTGCACGATTACCCGATCACCGACGCCGACATCCTCTCGCGTGGCACGGAGGCGTGGGATGCGTCGCTAAATACCATCAACTTCTGCAAGTACAACCTGGGCTGGGCCTCGATCGGCATGTGCACGCACGCGTTTTACGAGGCGATCGATCACGCTGGCAACCGGCAGCTCTTCGGCAGCCAGGTGACCGACTTCCCGCACATCCGCCAGCTGTTCGTCGATGCCTACGTGCGCCTGGTCTCGATGAAACTGTTCGCACTCAGGGCTTCGGATTACATGCGCTCTGCATCGAGCGATGACCGCCGCTACCTTTTGTACAACCCGATGGTGAAGATGAAGGTCACGACACAGGGCGAAGCCGTCATCGACCATCTCTGGGACGTCATCGCGGCCAAGGGCTTCGAGAAAGATATGTTCTTCGAAATGGCGGCACGCGATATCCGTGCGTTACCCAAGCTCGAAGGCACCGTGCACGTGAACATGGCCCTGATCATCAAGTTCATGGGCAACTACTTCTTCAAACCCGGTGAGTTCCCGGTCATCGAGCAGCGCGACGAGCCGGTCAACGACGACTTTCTGTTCGACCAGGGGCCGACCAAGGGTCTCGGTAAGATTCGTTTCCACGACTACAAAGAGACTTACGCCGGCGTCGACCTGCCGAACGCCAAAATTTTCAAGCGACAGATCCGTTACCTGAAGATCCTGCTGGCCGTGGCACGGCCTTCGAAGGAGCAGGCCAAAGACATCGACTTTCTGCTCAACTTGGGCGAGCTGTTCACGCTCGTCGTGTACGGCCAGTTGATCATCGAGAATGCCAGGATCTACGCCATCGATGACGACTTGCTGGACCAGATCTTCGACGTGATGGTGCGTGACTTCTCGCGCTACGCCCTGCAGCTCTATGGCAAATCGGTCACGACGAAACGGCAGCAGCTGTTACTGCGCCGCATGATCAAGCGGCCCGTTGTCGACAACGCGCGCTTCGACAGGGTCTGGAACGAACACGTTGCCGCCTTGCAGGGCGCCTATGAAATGAACGAGGAGCCAGCCGCAGGACGAGACGCCTCTGTAGCGGACGTGGCCTGAGGACTTCGGGGCTATACCCGGCTATACTCGCGCGCCTCGTTCACCGAACTACAGTTTTCAGGTCAGCCAGCCATGCCTCGATCCAGATCACGCGTCGTCATAATAGGCGGCAACTTCGCCGGCCTCGTTGCGGCGTCCCGCTTGTCCTGCGACTACGACGTAACGGTCGTCGATGCGTTTGCCGAGTTCGAATGGACGCCCAATATCCACGAAATATTGTCGGGCGTGAAGAATCGCGACAGCGTCGTGTTGCCGCGCGCAGAATGCGTTAATCGTTACGGCCACACCTTCGTGCATGATGCCGTGATTGGGATCGACCGCGACAGTGGCTCGGTGATTACCGAGGGTGGGCTGGTGCTGCCGTACGATGCCTGCCTGATAGCTGCCGGCAGCCAGAGAACAACCTTCGGTATCGAAGGTGCGGAGGAACACGCCCTGGGCTTGCGCCTTGTCGACGACGCCGTGCGCATCGCGAGCCGGCTCGACAAGCTCGCAGCACGCAAGCGCCGCGCCTCGGTCGTCATCGTCGGCGGCGGCGTGTCGGGCGTTGAAGCGCTCGGCGAGCTATTGCGCCGACGCGCACAAGGCGACGAGTTCAATATTCATGTCGTTGAACTCGAGTCGCGCATCCTCGAAAAGCAGCCCAACGGCCTGGCGAGCGACGCCTTGCAGCGCTTCGCGCCTTATCCGGTGACGCTGCACACCGATTCGGCGGTCATGCACGTGGGCGCGCGTAGCGTGACACTTGCGAGTGGTGAGAAACTGACCGCGGATCTGTGCATCTGGTCTGCTGGCATGACGCTACCCGATTTCTTGCGCGACACCGGACTCAACGACGCTGGCGATGAGTGGTTGCCCGTGGACGACACGCTCAAGAGCCGTTACGCGAACAATATTTTCATCGCGGGAGATTGCGCAGCCCTGCCCGACCCGGTTCGCAAGCAGGCCTACTACGCGATGGACATGGGTGAGGTCGCGGGCGATAACATCAGTCGCCTGATCAGGGGTCGACGACTGAGACGATTCCGGGCAGCGCCCATGCCGATGCTGATCTCCTTCGGCGACATCACGACCTGGCTGGTCGCCGGGGAAACCGTCGTTGCCAGCCCGCTGCTGGCCGCCGCCAAGGAAGGCGTGTACCAGGCCACCATGGCGCGCCTTGAATCGCCGAATGAACCGTTAAGGTATTCGGCGGATCTCGTGGGCCGCGCCGCGATGGCCACGCGCCAGCTTCTTCTGCCGCAGTTAACGCCAAGCAAGTTGTTCCGCGGGTTGACGGGAAGCCGCATCATTGCCTGAGCCATTGCGACGGCTGAGACGTGACAACGGTATCGTTGAAACGCGCCCCTGACCGCGACGCAAACCGTGTTCAGACTCCATTCCGGGAATTCGGATTCGGGTGACTGGCATCGAAGTCGCAAA
>JABDNG010000068.1 GCA_013001045.1 Woeseiaceae bacterium
CAAGAAGGTGGAGTTATGGTTGACGCTTGGCTCGCCTCTCGGTGACGGGAATGTGCAGAAGCGTTTGTGCGGCGCAAAGGAAAAGGTCGCCAGCCGATTTCCATCCAATGTGATTTCGTGGCACAACGTGGCCGCCGAAGATGACTACACTTGTCATGACAATACGCTGGCGGATGACTACAAGGTGATGCTAAAGCAACATCTTGTCAGTGCGGTGCATGATTACAGGGTTTTCAATCATGCGGTCCGTTACGGTGCGTCGAATCCACACAGTTCGCTTGGTTACTACATACATCCACGCACAGCGAAAATTATTTCGGACTGGTTGGAATAGAGCGCTCGCATCAAGTCTAGATGCACTTTTCTTCCAGACGTGCATTCACGCGCTTGGAATTTTCAATCGTGGCGTAAAAGTCGTCAATGTATCGCCTAACCTTGCGCCTGGTCTGATCCGACAACTGGGTAAGTCCGGAAAGCAGCGTATAGATGTCCGCTTTGCGGTCTGTGTACGCTTGCAAGGTCGTGGCAAGGCGTGCGTTATTCATGCAGCGTCCCCGATACAATCGTATACGGACGTTGCGAAGACGAAAGCGTGGATTCGGTGCCGAGTGTGGCGCATCCACGAATCCCGACATATCGAAATCGTACGGTATCGATAACATAGAGTCGTTTCTTGTCCCGAGCAAAACATGGTTATGGCAGCAGGGCTCGCCCTCGGGCGCCTTGATGGGTGAAAAATCCGTATTGCCAATCAGGTACTGAAACACAGAAACGAGATTGGTATGAGCGCCATCGAGTGAGCTGATTGTCGTTTTCGGAACGTCTTGTACCTTCAGTCCGAGACGTTTTTCGAGACGATCGTCGGGCTCGATAAAGAAGGCAAAATCTTCTCGCTGGCGTTTCTTGGGATTGGTGTCTATGTAAGTGACGTGCAATAGTCGAACCCGAAAACTGTCATCCGTCATCGTGTTCAGAATACGGTAAGCAAGATATTCCCTGAGTACGCTCTGTGAATAGCGGCGTGAGCCGTCGCGGCAATGCGTCACGAGCTTGACCTTGTCTATCTTCTTGAACAACGTTCCTTTGGTTGCGCCCTTCTTGAAGTTGATTCGTAATGGGGTAAACGTGCAAATGTCTTTTTGTTTTCGGAAGCGCCCGCGAGTACGAATGCCTACGTCAAGCACGACTTCGCCGTCGACGACGTCCCGGTAGCTTAGCGTTGCTGCGGCTTCTTCATCAGCGGATCGCTCGCGCATCATGTTCGTAAAAGGCGCCGTGATGGTGAGTTCGAGAAGTTCGTTATCGGCGAACAGGGGGCTTTCTTTTGCCGTCGTCTGGTCATCTGCCACCAGCGACGTAGCAGCCATCACTGATAAAAGGCATGACGTGACAAATCGGCGCAACGACATAATTTTGGATCAATTACCGCGGAATTGGGTCGAATTCTAACATAGTGCGGATTCCGGCCCGAATGGTGAATTGCCGCTGCGCGGCATTATCACTAAACTGAGCGGCGAGTCTTGCATAAGGACCTTGTTACTTTGTTGCGAACACTGAAATTACTGACCCTGCTCGTAGTGGCGACTTTGCCGATGGCTCATGCCGACGAGTGGCGAGTCGACGCCGCCGACCGTGTCGTCGCTATCGCCGATGTCCACGGCGCTTTCGATGCGATGGTCGAGACGCTGCAGCGAGCGGACGTTATCGACGCCGGAATGGGCTGGGCCGCGGGCGGGACGCACCTCGTTATTGTTGGCGATATTCTGGATCGGGGTCCCAAGTCGCGCGACGCGATGGACCTGCTCATGCGGCTCGAGGAAGAGGCGCGTGCGGCGGGTGGTGCCGTGCACGTAGTCATCGGAAATCACGAGTCGATGAATTTGATTGGCGATCTGCGCTATGTCAGTAAAGCGGAGTACGCTGCTTTTGCGAACGATGAAACGGCAGAAGAGCGTGAGCGCTGGTTCGTTGCTTATACGAAACGCAAAGCGGCGGTGTCAGCGGACGTCCTGCGAAAGGAATTCGAGCAACAGTTCCCAGCCGGTTTCTTCGCGCTCAGGCGCGCATTCCGGCCCGACGGAAAGTATGGGCAATGGTTGATGACAAAGCCTGTCATTGCTGTAGTGAATGGCACGGCATTCGTACACGGTGGCTTGTCCCCACTCGTCGAGGAACTCGGGCTCGATGGTGTTAATCGTGGACTCAAGGGTGAGTTGGTCGAGTATGTCAATGCGCTACACGTACTGACGAATGCAGAAGTCTTGCTGCCAACCGACAGTCACTATGACACCGAGACTGTTTTGAACGCGTATCTGCCGGCGCTGGATGAAACGCCGGCTGTTCTTGATGCGGTAGCGACCGCCCGGCGTCTCGGGTCTTCAGATCTGTTCGATTCGGATGGCCCGCTCTGGTATCGCGGCAGCGTTTCCTGTGGCGGGTTGATCGAGGAGCATCGACTCAACGCGGCCCTGGCGGCATTGGGCGCCGACAGGGTTGTCGTGGGGCATACGCCCACGCCCAACCGGCAAGTCTTGCAGCGATTTGACGGACGCCTCGTTGAGATCGATACCGGCATGCTTAATTTCTACTATGGGGGCAGCGGCAACGCGTTGATTCTCGAAGGCGACAGCGTGACCGTCGCGAGTCAGTCGGGTGAAGGACTGACGGCGCCGATTTCGCATCCGCGTAGTGTCGGTGCGCGGCCGGGCATGATGTCACCCGAGGACTTGCAACGCTTGCTCGAACAAGGCGACATTCTTTCTGTAGAGACGGAGCTGTCGGGCAAAACGTTCGTCAAGGTCGGTGACGGGCGCCATACGGTAACGGCGATTTTCAAGAAAAGGCAGTCGCGCGGCGTCTATCCCAGCACGGCCGCGTATCGGCTCGATCGCCTGCTCGAACTGGACATGGTGCCCGTGACTGCCGTACGCGAAGTGAGTGGCGCACCGGGGTCGCTGCAGTTCCTGTCGGACCAGCGCATGGATGAGATGCAACGATCCGCTGCCGGGCGGGGAGGCGGTGCCACGTGTCCCCTGTCAGACCAGTGGGAGGCGATGTACGTGTTCGACGTGCTGATCTATAACGAGGGCCGTACGTTACAACGCATGCTGTATGACACCGGGAACTGGCGGCTCATGTTGAGTGAGCACGAATATGCGTTTGCCAACAAGAAAGGACGGCCCAAACATCTCGCTGCCGTACCGTTGGCTATTACAGAGGGGTGGAAGCAGGCCCTCGCGAAACTGACGAATGAGGTGCTACAGGAAAACCTCGGCGACGTACTGGACAGGCGACGGTTGAAAGCACTCACTGTTCGTCGGGATCAGCTGCTGGCGGCCGCCAATGAGGGCGATTGAATGGCACGACTGACTACGCATATTCTTGATACGGCTCACGGCTGCCCGGCATCGGGCGTCGATATTCGCCTCTTCGCGCTTGCCGACGCGCGCGTCTTGCGATCAAGTACGGTGTCGAACATTGACGGTCGCACCGAGGAGCCGTTGCTTGAAGGCGATGCCTTGCAAACCGGGACCTATGAGCTGGAGTTCGATATCGGCGATTATTTTGCCTCGCGTGCGGAGGACCTCGATGACCCGGCGTTTCTCGACACCGTTGTGATCCGTTTTTCGATCAAGTCCGATGAGTCCTATCACGTGCCCTTACTCGTATCACCCTGGTCGTATTCGACGTACCGAGGGAGCTAGATCGAATGGCCACGTCGTCGATCAGGTTTGTGCTCGATGGTGAGGTGATTGAGGTCGATAATGTCGACCCGACACGAACGGTCCTGCAGTTTCTGCGCGAGGACCTGCGCCGTAAAGGCACCAAAGAGGGCTGTGCCGAAGGCGATTGCGGCGCCTGCACGGTGGTCGTGGCGGAGGTGAACCGCGACGACCTGTCGCTCAAGGCCGTTAATTCCTGCATACAATTTCTGCCGACGATCGACGGCAAGGAGCTGATCACGGTGGAGAGTCTTTCGCCGCCGGGCTCGAAGCTGCATCCGGTGCAACGGGCGATGGTGCAACAACACGGATCACAATGCGGGTTCTGTACACCTGGCTTCGTCATGTCCCTGTTTGCCCTTTATAAATCGAATGCGAGTCCCTCGCGGCAGGACATCGATGACGCGTTGGCGGGCAATTTGTGCCGGTGTACGGGCTACCGGCCGATTATCGCGGCGGCAGAGTCCATGTACAGCGAGGCGAATGGCGATAGCCACGCGGACTGGCTGCGACAGCCGGCGGGCGCGCAGCAAAAACCGTCCGATCGCGTGGCGCGCCTGACAAGCCTGGCACGTTCCGACGGGCTCGAGATCGAACACGCCGGGCGCCGTTTCTATGCGCCCCTGGATATCGATTCACTGGCCAGGCTATACGCGCGCAATAGCGACGCCACGATACTCGCCGGGGGCACGGACGTCGGCTTGTGGGTGACCAAGCAACATCGTGATCTTGAAACCGTCATCTACACCGGGCGTGTCGCGGAGCTCAACGCGCTTTCTGTTTCGAGCACCCACATCGAAGCCGGCGCTGCCGTCACGTTCACGGACGTCATGCCCGTCATCGTTGGCGAGTACCCTGGGCTCGACGAGTTATTCCGTCGATTTGCGTCGCCGCCGATCCGCAACGCCGCAACGTTAGGCGGTAATATCGCGAATGGTTCGCCAATAGGCGATTCGATGGCCGCGCTCATGGTCGTCGGCGCGTCACTGGTACTGCGATCCGGGAGCGCTACGAGAGAGCTGCCGCTGGACGCGTTCTATCATGATTACCAGGTCAATGACCTGGCGCCGGGTGAATTTCTCGTCAGCGTTCGAATACCTGTTTCGGATCCAAACGCGATCGTGCGAAGTCAGAAATGGTCAAAGCGATTCGACCAGGACATCTCGGCGGTTTGCACTGCCTATTGCCTGGAACTTGACGGCAATACCGTCAAGCACTTCCGCATGGCGTGCGGCGGTCTTGCGCCTGTCGTCAAACGTGCTGCGAAGTGTGAGCAGGCCCTCACCGGCAAGCCCTGGAATGAAAAAAGTATCGAACAAGCCTGCATCGCGCTGGCGGCGGATTTCAGTCCGATAAGCGACATGCGGGCATCCGCGGATATCCGTTTACGCGCTGTTCAGAATTTGTTGCGGCGCTTCTTCCATGAGACTGAAGGCAACGTCGACACGACCGTGTACTCGTATGGACGTCAACGTTAGTTCGAAACTGAAACACAACCGTGCGGTGGGCGAGGCGCTGCCGCACGATAGCGCGCACCTGCACGTTACCGGCAGGGCGACTTACACGGACGATTTGCCGGAGCCACGGGGCCTTCTGCACCTGGCCGTCGGCATGAGCCAGAAGCCGCACGCGAACATCCGGGCAATGGATCTGACGGAAGTGCTGGCAACGCCGGGCGTGGTCGACATCTGCGTCGCTGCCGATATCGCAGGGGACAACAACTACGGTCCGATCGTGGCGGATGATCCTGTCTTCGCGGACGAGCTCGTACAGTATGTCGGTCAGCCGGTATTCGCGGTGGCGGCGACGAGCGCCGACAGCGCACGCAAAGCGGCGCGCAAGGGAGCCATCGACTACGAGGAGCTGGAGGCGATTCTCGATCCGTTGACGGCGGTCGCAAAGGGCTCATTTGTCCTGCCCAGCGAGACGCTGGTACGCGGCGACCCCGACAAAGCGCTCGAGAATTCACCGTATCGGGTGCAGCGGCAGGTGTCATTGGGTGGCCAGGATCAGTTCTATCTCGAGGGCCATATCGCCATGGCCATTCCGCAGGAGGACGGTGGGCTGCTGATTTACAGTTCCACACAGCACCCGGACGAAGTGCAGTCGATGGCCGCGCACGCAACGGGCCGTGCCGCAAAAGATATCGTCGTAATCTGCCGGCGAATGGGGGGCGCATTCGGTGGCAAGGAAAGTCAGGCCGCGCTGATCGCAATCATTGCGTCCATCATGGCCGACAAGACAAGCAGGCCCTGCAAATTGCGGCTCGATCGTGATGACGACATGATCATGACCGGCAAGCGTCATGATTTCGTCATTGACTATGACGCCGGTTTTGACGACACGGGGCGCATACTCGGCATCGATTTCGAATTCGCGGCGCGCTGCGGTATGTCGGCGGATCTTTCCGGACCCGTAAACGATCGTGCAATGTTTCATTGCGATAACGCCTATTACCTGTCGAACGTTCGCATCGTGTCGCATCGTTGCAAGACCAATACAGTGTCCAATACGGCGTTTCGGGGCTTCGGTGGGCCGCAGGGCATGTTCGCGATTGAATACGTTATCGAGGATATTGCGAGGACCCTGGGCAAGGACCCGCTCGAGATTCGTCGCCGAAATTTCTACGGCAAGGATGCGCGAAACGTCACGCCCTATCGGCAAACCGTCGACGACAACATCATCGACGAAATCTTCGACAAGCTGGTTGTCGACAGCGATTATGAGAACCGGCGCACCGAAATTCGCAAATTCAATGCGGCCAGCAAGGTATTACGGCGCGGTATTTCGATGACTCCGGTCAAGTTCGGCATTTCGTTCACAAACACCTTCCTGAACCAGGCGGGCGCGCTCATCAACGTTTATAAAGACGGCACGGTGCAGTTGAATCATGGTGGCACCGAGATGGGGCAGGGCCTCTATGTAAAGGTTGCACAGGTCGTTGCCGATGAGTTTCAAATAGGCATCGATCGCATTCGTATCATGGCGGCGGATACCAGCAGAGTGCCCAACGCATCGGCCACGGCCGCGTCCAGCGGATCGGACATGAACGGGAAGGCCGCACAAAAAGCGGCGGCGACAATCCGGGCGCGCCTTACGGAGTTTGCCGCCCGACATTTTTCCGTATCCGAAGCCGAGGTGAATTTCCACGGTGGCCGCGTGAGCGCCGCAGATCATTCCTTGAGTTTCGTTGAATTGGTGCAGATGGCGTGGGCGGATCGCGTTTCGCTCTCGGCCACCGGCTATTACAAGACGCCGAAGATCAACTACGATCGGTCGACGTTCTCGGGACGGCCGTTCTTTTACTTTGCCTATGGCGCTGCCGTGACCGAGGTCGTCGTCGACAGGCTGACGGGCGAGAATCGTATTTTGCGTGCCGATATCCTGCATGATTGCGGCGACTCGTTGAATCCGGCTGTCGATCTCGGACAGATCGAGGGAGGTTACGTACAGGGCGTGGGTTGGTTGACGACCGAAGAATTGTGGTGGAACGAGGCCGGCGAGCTTGGCACGCACTCACCGTCGACCTACAAGATTCCGACCTGTTCCGACCTGGCACCGGATTTTCGTGTAGAGCTGATGCAGAGCGGCAATCCCGAGAACACGATCTACCGCTCCAAGGCCGTCGGCGAACCGCCGCTGATGCTGTGCCTGTCGGCTTTCCATGCGATTCGCGACGCCATCGCCGAGAACGACAGGTCTTTGCCTGATCTGCATGCGCCGGCGACACCCGAAGCGATCTTGCGTGCGATCAGCGGTGCTGCCGATGAATGAGTGGATTGAAGAACTGACCGATCTCTGCGCGGCGGACGAAGCCGCGGTGCTGGTGACCGTCGCGGGGATTCGCGGTTCCGCGCCACGCGAGATCGGCGCCAAAATGATTGTGACGGCGAACGAGACCATAGGCACGATCGGTGGCGGTCAGCTCGAATTCCAATGTACTCGGGTTGCGGCGAGCTTGCTTCAGGACGAAGCGTTATCACTGCGGAGTTTTCCGCTCGGGTCGTCGATGGGGCAGTGTTGCGGTGGCGTCGTGGAAATCCTCTTCGAGCCGCTGGGCAATGGAATACCGGCATGGCTGCGCGACCTCGGCGCTTTACACGGCCAACGCGAAGCGGCTGTGATTGCGACGCATATTTCGAGAAGTGCTCCCGTCAAGTTCGTCGTTACGGCCGATCGTGTCTTCGGTGTCGACGAGGACGAAGCGTCGTCGACAATGCTTGCCGGCGCTCGAGCCGTACTCAGCGGTAGCCGCAAGCCGCACAGGGATGTGCAGGATTTCTTCGAGCCTGTCGTCATGCCAGACCTGAATATTGCGGTATTCGGCGCGGGGCACGTTGGCACGGCCGTCGTCGATGCGCTTTGGAATCTCGACTGCAATATTCGCTGGATTGACAGCCGGCGCAACGTTTTTCGAAAAGTGCCGCGTAATGTGCGCACGATCGAGACGCCGGACCCCGCGCTCGAAGTTGCTGCCATGCCGTCCGGCAGTTTTTACCTTGTCATGACGCACAGCCACGCGCTGGACTTCGATGTTTGCGATCGCATTCTGCGCCGCAACGACGCAAGCTACTGCGGCTTGATCGGCTCTGTGTCGAAGCGGCGTCGATTCGAAAAACGATTTCGGCAGCAAGGCTTGTCCGAAGCACTGATCGACACGCTGGTCTGCCCGATCGGTGTTGCCGGAATCAGCGGCAAGAAACCGGCCGAGATCGCCGTGGCGGTCGCCGCCGAAATACTCAAGGTGAAGGATGAGGCGGCGCAGGCGTCGGCATACCCTGAAAACGTCCACCCGTTGCCCAGCGGTAAACGCCGTTAACATGGAAGCCTATATCGCCGATTGGTTGAATCTGCTTCTCCGCTGGCTTCATGGCATCACCGGCATCGCCTGGATTGGCGCTTCGTTCTATTTCATCTGGTTGGACAATCACCTCGAAACGCCACAGGAGCCGGACAGTGACGCGAAGGGCGTCGGCGGTGAACTCTGGTCCGTGCACGGCGGCGGGTTTTATCACGCCCAGAAGTATCGTGTTGCACCGCCCTCGATCCCAGAGACCCTGCATTGGTTCAAGTGGGAGGCTTACACGACCTGGCTTTCCGGCATGGCCATGCTGGTCCTTGTCTACTGGTACGGGGCCCAGGTCTACCTGATCGATCCGGCAGTTGCCGACCTGTCGGTCGCCGCGGCGGTGGCTATTGCCGCCTCTTTCATCATTGGTGGGTGGGTGGTTTACGATCTTCTGTGCAAATCGCCGCTGGCACGTGATACGCGAGTGTTTGCGATCATCTTGCTGGCACTGAGCGGCGTGCTCGCCTGGAGCCTGTGTCAGCTCTTTGGCGGTCGCGGCGCGTACATTCATTTCGGAGCCGTTCTCGGCACAATCATGGTCGCGAATGTGTTCTTCGTGATCATTCCGGGTCAGAATAAGATGGTCACAGCGGCCACGCGGGGCGAGGCTCCGGATCCTGCGCCCGGTATACGTGCAAAGCAGCGCTCTGTTCACAACACCTATTTCACGTTGCCGGTACTGTTCGTGATGACCAGCAATCACTACGCGATGACCTACGGGCACGCGTACAACTGGGTCATCCTGATCGGTATTTCACTGGCCGGCGCGTTGATTCGAATCTATTTCGTCGAGCGCCACAAGGGGCGGGCCTCCGTGCTGCCCATCATTGTCGCCGTACTGATACTGGCCGCGATTGCCGCGGCGATCGTTCCGCGTACGACGGCGACCGATGGTGTGGCCACGACCTTCGATCAAGTCCGCAATGTCGTGAACGCACGCTGCACGACCTGCCATGCCGATTCGCCAACGCATCCCGCGTTTCCGGCGGCCGCGATGGGCGTTGTGCTGGATACGGATGAGCGCATACTGGCGGAAGCTGCGCGCATCCACCAACAGGCGGTCGTGACGCGCGTCATGCCGATCGGTAATCTGACGGCGATGACCGACGACGAACGGCGGATCATCGATCAATGGTACAAAGGGCTATAGGGCCAATCGATGCCAGACACAGGCTACCCCAGAGACATGAGCGGTTACGGACAGCAACCTCCCGCGGCGAACTGGCCGCTGGAGGCACGCACCGTGGTGCAGTTCGTCATCAATTATGAAGAGGGTGGCGAAAATTGCGTGCTGCATGGCGACGCGGCGTCGGAAGCGTTTCTCTCCGAGATTGTCGGCGCTGAAGCGATACCGGGTCAGCGGCACATGAACATGGAATCCCTTTACGAATATGGTTCCAGGGCCGGATTCTGGCGACTGCACCGCCTGTTTACAGAGCGCGAGATGCCGGTCACCGTGTTTGCCGTTGCTATGGCGCTCGAACGCAATCCCGAAGTCGCAGCGGCGATGACCCAGGCGGGCTGGGACATCGCGAGCCACGGTTATCGATGGATCGATTACCAGCACATCGACGAAGAAACGGAACGCCGACACCTGCGCCAGGCCATCGAAACGCATGAACGAGTCTGCGGCGCGCGGCCTGCGGGCTGGTACCTGGGGCGCTGCAGCCCGAACAGTCATCGCATTGCTGCCGAGGAAGGCAATTTCATCTACAACGCAGACAGCTATGCCGACGACTTGCCGTACTGGGATTACTCGTTCGACGTGCCGCAGCTGATGGTGCCTTATACGCTCGATGCGAATGATATGCGCTTCGTCACGCCGCAAGGATTCAACTCGGGGTCACAGTTTTATGACTATTTGAAAGATACGTTTGATGTATTGCATGCGGAGGGTGGTCGCATGATGTCCGTGGGTTTGCATTGCCGGCTTGCGGGGCGGCCCGGGCGGACAGCCGCGGTAGCACGATTTGTCGACTATGTGGCGTCGCACGATGATGCGTGGGTTGCAACCCGGCTCGATATTGCGAACCACTGGCGTGCATCTCACCCTGCAAGGGCCCGCGCATGATGGACACTCACGATTTCATCGCGCGTTACGCCGGGATCTACGAGCATTCACCCTGGGTTGCCGAACGTGTGGCGCCATTCGCGAGCGATGTCGATAATGCCGGGCAGCTCGCCGCACTGATGGCGGATTGCGTCGACAACGCGGCGCCGGAAAAACAGCTCGAGCTGATCCAGGCGCATCCGGATCTCGCGGGAACAGCGCAAATTGCTGGCGAGTTGACCGCCGACTCGACCTTCGAACAGGAGAGCGCCGGGCTGGATCAATGCACGCCCGAAGAGTTCGAGCGATTTCAAGCACTCAACGCGGCTTACCGGGACAAGTTCAGTTTCCCGTTTGTCATGGCCGTTCGTGGCAGTCATCGCACGGAAATACTCGACGCATTCGCCGCGCGGCTGGAAAATAGCTACGACCTCGAGTTCGAGACGGCGCTCACCGAAATTCACAAAATCGCCCGCCTTCGTCTCGACGCCATGGGAGCCGAATAATGACGCGATCGATCAGCAAATGGATACAGCTCGAACAACCGCGGCTTGGAACCCGGGTCACGTACGCGACGGACGAGTTTTTTGGCGCCAAAGAACGAATCATCGACCCTGCCGATGCCGTTTTCATCGCGGACAAATATGACGACCACGGCAAATGGATGGATGGTTGGGAGAGCCGACGCCGCAGAGGTCCGGGACACGATTACTGCGTGATACGCCTGGGCGTGCCAGGCATCATTCACGGCTTCGATATCGACACGAGCCACTTCACCGGAAACTACCCGCCGCAGGCTGCGATAGAAGCATGTGCCAGCGCATTGGACACGCCGGAAGAGGGTTGGGTCGAATTGTTGCCGAAGACAGACCTGTCCGGAAATACGCATAACTTTCTGGACGTCCGTAGCGAGCGGATCTGGAGCCATGTCCGGCTACACATCTACCCGGACGGCGGAATCGCTCGCCTCAGGATATTTGGTGAAATTCGCGCCGACTTTACTGATGTCGACGGTTACGTCGACCTGGCCGCGGTCGAACACGGCGGCCGTGCCATAGCCTGTAGCGACGAGCACTATGGCAGCAGGCATAACCTTACGGCGCCCGGACGCGGCATCAACATGGGTGATGGCTGGGAGACGGCGCGTCGACGGGGTCCGGGCAACGACTGGGTCATCATCGCGCTGGGTCAGCCGGGTGTTATCGAGCGCGCCGAGATCGATACGGCGCATTTCAAGGGCAATTATCCGGATCGAGTGTCGCTGGGAGGCGCCGTCTTCGAGAGCGACGAGCAGGCGCTGCTTGACGAAAACGCCTGGCGCACCTTGCTGCCGGAAGCGAAGCTCAAAATGGATCAACAGCATTATTTTGATGAGGTGTTGCTGCCAATCGGACCGGTGAGTCACGTGCGTATGTCCATCTATCCGGACGGCGGCGTCAGCCGCATTCGGCTGTTCGGTCAGGTCCATGGCTGACCGCACCGCGATCTCGCTTGAACCCGAACCGCTGACGGCCGAGCGGTTTGCGCCTTACGGCGATGTAATAGAGGCGGCGGTCAACCCGTCAGGGGCGATGAATGCCGCACGGTTTGAGCGGTTCGACGATCTTTGCGCCGTCGACATAGCGAAAGGCGGCCATCTGTCGATGAGTGTCGCGCGTTGCCGAACGCCGACGGCGTTGCCGTTGCGCATCGATACCGTTGAGCGACATCCACTCGGCAGCCAGGCATTTGTTCCGCTGCAGCGCTGCAGGATGGTTATCGTCGTCGCGCCGCCAGGGGAATCGCTCGATGCCGGCGACCTGCGGGCTTTCGTCACTAACGGCAAGCAGGGCTTCAATTACCATCGCGGCACCTGGCATATGCCACTCATTGCATTCGAAGCGGGGCAGGAATTTCTGGTCGTGGATCGTGGCGGTAGTGAACCTAACTGCGAGGAATACACGCTCGATGACGTCGTCATGCTGGAAGCGGTCTGAACTTCATGCGACAGGCCTTTCGTTCTTCGATTCTGCACTGCCTCTCGGATCCGGGCGAAGCATCACAACGATCGGCTTACGAATACTTCGAAGACGGCCTGCTCATCGTCGACAACGGCACGGTTGCTCAGGCGGGTAGCGCGGAATCGTTACTGCCGGGTCTGGCCGAAGATGTGTTGCTTACGGAGCTGCCCGGCAAGCTGATCGTGCCGGGGTTCATAGATTGTCACGTGCATTTCCCACAGCTTGACATCATCGCGTCCTATGGCGAGCAACTGCTTGACTGGCTGCATCGCTATGCATACCCGGTCGAGGCGCGCTTCAGCGACCCGGACTACGCACATGAGGTGGCAACCGTCTTCGTTGACGAGCTGTTGAACAACGGCACGACGACGGCACTGGTATTCGGCACCGTCCATCCGCATTCAGCCGATGCGATTTTCGAGGCCGCCGCGGCGCGAGACATGCGCCTGATCGCGGGCAAAGTCCTGATGGACTGCAATTGTCCGGACGAACTCAAGGACGATGCGGACTCGGCTTATGCCGACAGCAAGGCGTTAATCGAACGCTGGCATGGCCAGGGCCGGCTGGGCTATGCCATTACGCCGCGCTTTGCGTTGACGTCAACAGATGCGCAACTTGCGGCCGCCGGGAAACTCGCTCGCGAATACCCTGAAGTGTGGATTCACACACACCTGGCCGAGAATACGGTGGAGGTTGAACAGATCGCGAGGCAGTTCCCGAGCAGTAGAAGTTATCTCGATGTTTACGATCAGTTCGGGCTGCTGCGCGAACGTTCGGTCTTTGCACATTGTCTGCATATGGATGACAGGGATCGGGACTGCATGGCAAGCAAAGGCGGCGCTGCGGCATTTTGTCCAACCTCCAACCTGTTCCTGGGCAGCGGCCTGTTGGATTTGTCGGCGATGCGCGCGGCCAACGTGAGGTGCGGGCTGGGTACGGACGTCGGCGGTGGAACGAGCCTGTCGTTGCTCAAGACTGCAAGCGACGCTTACAAAGTTTTGCATTTGCAGGATCATGCGCTGCCGGCAACCCGGGCACTGTACCTCGCGACCCTGGGCGCAGCCGAGGCGCTGTATCTCGAGGATAAGGTCGGCAATTTCCTGCCTGGGAAGGAAGCGGATTTTGTCGTGCTCGATCCCGAGGGTTCGCGACTGACGGCGCGCCGTACATCTGCCGCGGAGACGATCGAGGAGGCACTGTTTGCATTGATAACACTGGCCGACGATCGGCATATCGCCGCAACTTTCGTCCGCGGCACCGCGCAAAAATCAAGCTCGTTTGCTTATGTAAAATAGCCGCACTGAGCGACAGGTTTAAGCTTAAAGGTCCATTTTTCCCAATACTTGGTTTTTCATGGTGCAGGCCTTTGAGACCCCCTATATTTCCCGGCCATGTGGGAAAAAAAGAATAACAAGCTCAACAAGGTCTTCCTCGCACTGCTCCAATCTCTCGCCCGGCTATTCCTGCGTAATGGCCGGGGCTATCGCGAATTCTCGGAGCTTTCGAAAGCTGCCTTTGTCACCGTTGCCGCCGAAGACTACGGCGTGCACGGTCGACCGACGAATGTGTCGCGAATAGCTTCGATGACCGGGCTCACGCGCAAGGAAATAAGCCGAATCCGAAAACGGGTTACCAATGGCAATGCGGCCGTCACCGTGCGTGGTACACCGATAACGGAAGTGGTTGCGGCGTGGCGGTCATGTCCGGAGTTTCTGGATGAGAGCGGTGAATCCAGGGCGCTGCCGTTGGGTGGAAACCATGGCTCATTCAAGGCACTCGTCAAGCAGTATGCCGGCGATATTCCGGAGGGTGCCCTGCGCAAGGAGCTGCAGCGCATTGGTACTGCCGAAGTCCGCGATGACACAGTGCACCTGTGTCCTGAATCGCCGGTAAAAGAAAAGCTCGAAGCAGAAATCGCAATGCAGTTACAAGCGGGTCCGCATGCGCTGCTCGCGGCGCTCGCTCGTAATGGGTCGGCGCATATGAGCGGCGACAATTGGCCGCTGGCGACAGTCAGTCAAAAATCGGTTCGCAAATCCGACCTGTGCCGCGTACGTAAGCTTGCGGCAGCGCGGCTACGGGCGGCAACAAGCAACATTGCGGAATTGCTGGACGCGTATGCCGTACCGCCTGACGGTAAAGGTGTCGATGAACCGGTGATCGAGGTATCTGCCGGCGTCTACTACGCCGAGGGGCCGGCCGTCACAGACGAGTAAGCAGCGTCAGTCCGTGATTTGTAGGGTCGTCTGCAGATGTGACGTCGCTTTCATCGAGTTAGTGATAAGGCAATTGCGTTCGGCTTTCTCCAGTAAGCCTTGCGCTTTCTTCTCATCAGTGCCCGCGGGCACCGTTAACTCGACCCGCAGGTTGAATGCGGTGAACTGTGTTGCGCGTTCGACTTTTTCAAGTGTGCCAGAAACGTCGCAACTCAATGACGCCCAGTCAAACCGTGAAGCGCGTGCGATCGCGCGAAACGTCAGGATGAAGCAGTTGGCGACGGCGCCGACGAGCAAGGTCTCCGGAGACCAGACGTCGCCAGGTCCGCCAAACTCGGGCGGGCCGGCTGTGTCGAGGCTTTCGAGGCCCATGCTCGATAGCACGACGAGACTTTCGGCGTTCGCGTTCGCTGACACTTTGTAGTGATGGGGGAGATCTTGCATGGCTGCTCCGGGGCAAGCTAACGAATACAGCATGATTTAGGTCGTCGCGGAAGAAAACAAGCTTCGGAAAACCGAAACGGCCGGCCGGATCAGGCGTCGATAAAGATCGCCCGAAAGTCGTTGACGTTGGTGCGTGTCGGTCCGGTGAAAACCAGGGCATCCAGTTCATCGAAAAAACGATAGCTGTCGTTATTGGCTTGCAGTTGCTTCGCATCGATTCCCTGTGCGCGCGCGCGTGCGAGCATGCCGGGCAAGACGACACTGCCCGCGTTGTCGCCAGCGCCGTCGATACCGTCCGTGTCGCAGGCGAGTGCCGACACCGCGGGATGGCCGTCAAGCACAATCGCGAGCGAAAGGGCGTATTCCCCGTTGCGGCCGCCACGACCGTTCCCGGTCACGCGGACCGTCGTCTCGCCACCGGACAGAATGACGCAAGGCGCCTCAACGGGCCCATTCCCGGTGGCTATTGCGATGGCAAGGCGCGCATGTTCCTCGGCCAGCATGCGTGCGTCGCCGTTGAGATCACCGAGAAGGTAGGGCGTGACGCCCAGTCCGATGGCCTTTGCGGCCGCCGCCTGGAGCGCGTCGTCACTGGTAGCGAGAACGTGCACGTCGCCTGTGGCGGAATTGGCGGGCGGGTCCTTGGCGGCTCGCATTGCCGTGATTACCTCATCGCTGACGTCGATCTCGTAATGGGAAAGCACAGACAGGGCGTCCGATACTGTTGACGTGTCCGCAATGGTCGGACCGGACGCTACGATCGATACATCGTTACCCGGTACATCAGAAATAAGCAGTGTGATGATGGTGGCTGGTGCGCAAGCGGCAGCCAGCTTACCGCCTTTGATACCGGACATTTTTTTGCGCACCGTATTAATTTCCCGGATGGAAGCGCCGCAATGCAACAGTTGTGACGTGATTTGCTGCTTGTCCGTCAAAGAAATGCCGGCCAGCGGCAATGTCAGCAACGAGGAGCCTCCTCCGGACAGTAGGCAAACGACCGTGTCTCCTGTGGCCAGTCCCGAGCAATGCGTGAGCAAGGTTTTTGTTGCATCGACATTCGGCTCCTCCGGGATCGGATGTGAGCCTTCCATGACGTCGACCTGTTGGCAGGCTACGCCGTGTCCGCGCGGCACGATTACCGCACCGCGTAATGGCCCAGGCCAGCGCCGCTCGAGTTCGAACGCCATACTGGCAGCGGCCTTGCCGGCACCGACGATGACGATGTCGCCTGCGGGGCGCCCGGGCAGCCAGGTCGACATGCATTGCGCTGGGGTCGCCGCTTCAACCGCGACCTCGAACAAAGAACGCAATAGCGCTTTGCTATCAGGCATCAGGTTGTGGCGTTGTTATCCACTTCCACATGCGGAGCAAGCCGATCCAGCAGGTCGGCCATTTCCGGGCGATTGCTGCGCAGTTCTTCGATAGAAAAGCCGGACAGTTCGTAAGGAAGGACGAGCCAGTCATCCGTCTGGTGCACGAAATAGTCCGGCGTGCGCAGCGTCTTCTCCGTCGGCCGATACCAGACAGAGGCCGTACGGATGTCATGCGGCAGATTACGCCGCGTTCTTTTCGCCAGCTGGTTGATAACTGCAGTCACGCTGGAGCCCGTGCTGTAGACATCGTCGACGATGAGCAGGGAGTGGTGGGAGCAAAGCGTCTCCAGAAGATATTGCATGCCGTGGACGCGGATAGAGTCGGCTGTATTGACCATTTGCGCATACCGCGCGGCGCCCGTGTAGGACGTGCGAATGGCGATATGGTCGGTCTCGACGCCGAAGTAATCGAGCCCTTCCTGCACGGCGATGCCCACTGCGCTGCCGCCGCGCCACAGCCCGACAAGAAAATCGGGCTTGAAGCCGGCCTCGTATATGTTCGCTGCCAGTCGAAACGAATCCCGAAGCAAGTCGTCGGCTGCTATGAATCGCTCGTTCATAATCCTTGTTCCCGGGCCGCACTGCGCTAGAATTGAGGACCAGCATTATACCGACTGCCGCAAGTCCGCATCCAAGAGAATAATAATGGACAAGACCGTTCTATCTGCCCAGGACCTCCTCGAGGACTCAATTGAACTCGGCATCAAGATCCTCGAAAGCGGCTTCAAACCGACCATGATTATTGCAATTTGGCGCGGCGGCACCCCCGTAGGCATGGCCGTGCAGGAAGTCCTGAGCTACTGTGGCATCGAGTCTGACCATATCGCCATTCGCACCTCCTCCTATGTCGGGGTTGACGAGCGCGGCGCTGTCGCGGTTCACGGACTCAATTACATCATCAAGAAGATCTGCCATGACGACCGCGTCCTGATCGTCGATGACGTTTTCGATACGGGCAATACGATCGCCGCGGTCATCAGTGAGTTGTCGAGGCGCGCGCGCGGCAACACGCCGGAAGATATCCGGATTGCCGTGCCGTGGTTCAAGCCCAGTCGCAACGAGACCAAATTGATTCCAGACTATTTCCTGCGGGAGACGGCGGAGTGGCTGGTGTTTCCACATGAACTGGATGCCTTGACGCCTGAAGAGTTGCGTGAACGCCGGCCAGAAATTGCAAAGATCGTGCAAAACGTAAAGTCAGAAGCGATCTCGGCCTGAGTTCACGATGCGCCGGATTTGCGTCTACTGTGGATCGAACATCGGCGCACGACCGCTGTACGCCGACGCGGCACGTGATCTCGCCGACGTCCTGGTGCGACATGACCTCGAACTGGTCTATGGCGGTGCGGACATAGGCATCATGGGCATCATTGCGAACGCGGTGCTCGAGCGGGGCGGCAAGGTTCACGGCGTAATCCCGAAAATGCTGTATGAAAAGGAGATTGCGCATCAAGGTCTGACCGAACTGCACATTGTATCGTCAATGCACGCACGCAAATCCATGATGGCGGCACTGTCCGACGGATTCATAGCGATGCCCGGCGGTTTCGGGACGCTTGAGGAGATCATTGAGATCATCACCTGGGGGCAGCTCCGCTTTCACGAAAAGCCCTGCGGGTTGCTCAATAGCGATGGCTATTTCGATCAGCTGCTTGCTTACCTGGATCATGCAAATACGGAAGGATTCTTGCGATCCGAAAACCGGCGAATGCTGCTCTCCGACAGAAGTGCGACGCAATTGATACAGAAATTCGAGCGATATACGGCGCCACACGTTGATAAGTGGACCGGCTAGCGGGCCAACTACCTGAAATTTACGCGCAACGTTCCAGTTGCCGGCGACCTCAGGTTCTTGCCATGCAACGCGTAACGAATACCGAAGCGCCGGCCGATCAGACCGGGACCGATACAAACTCTGAGCGGAGATGCGAATGCCTCGATCGGTTTTTCGACCGGAATATTGCCAATTTTCTTCGTGATATGTATGGACTTCTTGTGTTGGCTGACGAACGGGTACGATGCCATTTCGGCGGGCGATCGATCTACGTATTCCTCATTGCGCAAGGCTTTGGGCAATCGGTCGGCAATGTACAGGTCGTCATCTTTTGGCAGGACCAGCGCTATTGATGCGTCGACAATGGGTTCGTCACCCTGGTTGCAGACGACGATTTGAATTTCTTCGCAATTTTTCTCGAACAGGAAATGGCTGTCGTGATTCCTGTACTTGTGTCGAATTTGCTCCATCTCCTGCATCAGTTCGTCCGGCGTGCGGCTGACGTAGGGATCGTCCGACCCGTACAGCCGTGCATGTACCAGCCTGGCCATTACGGTCGTCGAACCGGAGTCCTTGGTATTCATCTGGATCTTGACCAGTTGTTCGAGCTTGCTGGCGGCGATTGCCGACGGTAATTGTGAAAGGTCGCATGATTGCAACGTCAGGGACTTGTGACTGATTTCACCCGCGAAGCCGACCTCGATGTTTTGTGCCGGGATCGAGCCCTGGAATTTTCTTTCGAATAAAGTCTGCAGCTGCCGGCGTCCCATCTTGACCGCCGTATCTTTCAAGCGCATGTATGCATCGCCGCGGCGCAGAGTTTCCGAGTAATCGATACGCATCATGTATGGTCGGTCCTGGCAGTCGCCAATCTCGAATACGCCGACCCGATTGCCGTCGACTGATACGGGTTTGTAACGAATGCGCAGTGGCGGTTCGATGTATTCATTCGCGAGTGCCTCATAGGCCGGCTTGCCCGCGAAGTCCTTTTCGTTGACCGGATGTACGCGCTTGCGGCCTCGACGGTCGATTTCAGTCCCGATGACGATGTACCGTGGCCCGTCGACCGACGCGTTTGCAATCGCCAACACGTCACGCAGGAAGCTCTCGACCCCCTTGGCCCCGTAAGGCTGCTTACGCAGCTGCACGCCGTCGTCGGGCGTACCTGACCGCGCTATATTCGCTAAGTTCTTCATGAATCGCCCAATTTTGTCAGCTTATGTTCAACAGAATGGGAACCAATCGACATTTCAGAAGATCGATGGACGATTTACAGCATCACTGGCATTGGCGAAACTGTGCGAATGTCGTCGACTTTAACAGCGCATATGGCCGTATTGGCCGAGCCACCGCGCATTCCTGTCGCTGAAATCGAGCTTGCCGTCGAACGGCGGTTCGGCCTGTGTGGTGCTTATTTGCCCCTTATCAGCGAGCGCGATCAGAACTTTCGCCTCAAGACGAGCGGCGGGGCCGAATACGTCGTCAAAGTGACAAGTTCAGCTGAGCCCCGGCGGGTGAGCGACTTCCAGATCGCGGCGCTGCGGCATCTCGAGAAGGCGGGGACAGTGCCCGTGCCCCAGGTCGTTTCGGCCCTTGACGGGCGGCACTCCAGCCGTATCGAGTATGCCGGTGTGTCGCACAGGCTGCGGCTGGTCAGCTACCTTGCCGGCGAGCCGCTTGCGTTGCTCCCTGTAGACGCCGACATGGCGCGGGATTTTGGTGCCAGCCTCGCGCTGCTGGACCGCGGGCTCGATGGATTTTCGCACCAGGGCGAGCACCCGGTACTGCTATGGGACCTGCAGCGCGCCGCCGAGCTACGGGATCTTCTTGTTTATATCGACGACCCGGCAATTCGCGGCTCCGTATCCGGCGCAATTGATGATTTTGAGCGCAGGATCTTGCCGACGATTCCTGCCTTGCGCTCGCAGGTGATCCACGGCGACGCCAATCCCGAAAATGTGCTTGTCGACCCGGAGAGCCGTCGCGTCTCGGGGTTCATCGATTTCGGCGACATGGTCCGTGCGCCGCTCGTGTTCGATGTCGCCATTGCGGCGTCCTACCTGCGCACGGACGACGTTGATGCACTAGCGCTGATTGCCCCGTTCGTCGCCGCATATCAGGCGTCCAACCCGCTGTCGAGGACCGAGCTGGGCTTGTTGTTTGATCTCGTACGAGTGCGGCTTGCGACGACGATCACGCTGCTCCATTGGCGCCTCAGGGCCCGTGACAGCGGCGATGCCTACCGCCAGAAAACCCAGCATCGCGAAGCGGGTGCGACGACTTTCCTGTCAATTCTCGACCGGCTCGGGCAAGCGAAATTCACGAAGCGGTTGCAAGACTCGCGGCCATTCAGCGCGGAGCTTATTTAACAATAATCAGCCTGATTGACGTCGTGTCGCACTTTTTTACGGCCATTTGAGTAACAGTTCCTTAATCCTTTGGACCGCAATCCGTAGCATCGGGCACGAATGTTGCATTTTCGAGCTTGACGCCGATGAACCTGAACGTTGCGTTGTCTGTATTGCTGGTCTTCACCGCCGCCTGTTACCTGATGATGGGCTCGCGGCTGATTACATCAAAACGCGAAGTAGGCAGCATGCCGATCGGCGTGTTGTTTGTCGTGATCAGTTTCTGGGTTGTTGGTGCGGCAATTGAGCTCCTGGCGGAAAGCTACAGCGTGTTTTCCGTCGGTCGCACCGGGCACTTTATTGGCACAGCACTGACGCCGATTGTCGCTTACGTGTGCTTTCGGGAGTACACGGGTTCGGACACGGCGCCGCGCACACTTGCGCTATTAAGCATTATTCCACTTGTCTCGGTTTTGCTGGCCGCCACCAACGTCTATCACGAGTTTATGTGGTACTTGCCGATCGCCAATGAGGCCGGGCAGTTTCTGACGCGACCTGAGCGATGGGGTACCTGGTTCCTGTTCGTACACCTGCCGTACAGTTATGCGGTGATCGGCGCCGCGATCATGACGTTGCTGAATCACAGTTCAGCCGTGGCGCCGGCACACCGGCGTGGACTGTATCTGCTGACAGCGGCTTGTGTTGTGCCGATGACGGCGACGGTGGTGTACGACCTCGGAATCGGCCCGAATACGATTTCGTTTGTGCCGCTCGTATTCTCCGTAATGCTGCCGATCTACGCATGGCTGATCATCGGCGAAAAAATCGTTGAGTTCGCACCGTTGGCTTACGAGGCCGTTTTCCAGCACATGCAGGATCCTGTGGTTGTCGTTGATGATCAGTGTCGCGTTATCGGCCTGAATCACGGTGCCGAAAACATGCTTTCGATAGCAGAGTCGGCGGCACTCAGGGAGCCGCTGGAGACTCTTTTCGGTGAGGACTCACCCGAGGTGTTCGAAGTTCTAAATTCGGGCGCGCCGCAAAAAATGATGACCTCGACCGGTCGCTTCCTGCACGTACAGGTATCGCCAATTGACACGAGCCGCACGTCGGCACGCGGCGGCAAGGTACTGATGTTTCGCGACGTGAGTGATGTCGAAAACGCACAGAAAGAGGTGCGCCAGAGCGAGAAATTGTTGCGTACGATCATCAACCATTCCGTCAACGGAGTTATTCGATTCCGCTGGGAGACGGACTCCAATGGCCGCCCGATCTTGCGCAGCATTTTCGCGAACGCCGCCGCGGGTCGATTCCTTGACGAGCCTGCAGACGACCTCGTCGGTCGCGTTGCCCCGGATCTCATTCGAATTGTGACTTCCGATATTGAGACCCGAGAGGCCGACGAAGCCGTCCGTCGTTTCGAAACAGCAGCACGCAGCGGCGACAGCCTGCAGATCGAGGTTCCGCAACGCAGGCGCGGAGAGGATCGCTGGCTGCGAATAATCTCTGAACCGATGGGAGATGACATCGCCACGACGTTTGTCGATATCACCGACAGCAAGGTGAAAGAACGGCAAATGGAATCCATCGCAACCTCGGATCCATTGACAGGGGTATTGAACCGCCGCGGCTTCGAGCGCGACGCGACAGAGCGATTGTCTGCCAGCGACGATTACGCAACCGGCGCACTGCTCTTTATCGATCTGAATGACTTCAAAACGATCAATGACCGGTTTGGCCATGAAATTGGCGACCAGTTGCTGCGCATCGCGGCGCAGCGTCTGCGCAAGAATCTGCGTTCGTGCGACATCATCGGTCGCCCAGGCGGCGACGAATTCGTCGCCCTGGTGCCCGACGTAGATGCCAATACGGCGGACGTGCTCGCGGTGCGTCTGACCAAGGGGCTCGAGGAGCCGTACGTAATCGGCGACAAGACGCTGCATTGCCCGGCGAGTATCGGCCTTGCACTTTACCCGGAAAACGCCAGCACGCTCACCGGGCTGCTGCGTGAGGCCGATGAAGCAATGTATCGGGCCAAGGCGCGCTGCCGTGGTGTCACCAGTATTCATGGCGGCGATTTACTCGAAAAAGCAGTGTAATAAAAGCGCATAATTCGCGGTCTCTTGTTGAAACAAATCGGAGTTCCGCCCATGTTCGCTGGCTTTCGTCTTTCCAAACGCTCATTCGTTCTCGGCTCACTGGCCTCGACGATGATCCTCAGCCTTGTTTACAGTACGTCCATTCGATATGGACATGCTGACGTGCCCGTCGCCATGACGGCCGCCGAGATACGGCCGCTCGGCGTGGGTGATAAAGCGCCGCGATTCACGGTAGAGACAGTGGATAACGAACGCTTCGACTTCGACCCACGCAAGCTCGAACGGCCGGCCGTGTTGATTTCGTTTCGTGGTGGCTGGTGCCCTTACTGCAACCTGCACTTGTCGGAATTGCGTCATGCGATTCCGGAAATCAATGCGATGGGCGTCGATGTGTTGTTCTTGAGTGGCGACCGGTCGGAACTCCTGCTCTCCAGCCTCAGTCGCGAGACTCAGGCAGATATTGACGGGCTCGATTACACGGTTCTGTCGGATGCGAATGCGCAGGCCGCCATGGCACTCGGCATCGCGTTCAAGGCGCCGGACGAAGTGTTCAGCTATCTTGATGACAAAGGTGCCGATATCGAAGAGTCGTCCATGGCGCGGCACGGCGTATTACCTGTGCCTGCGGTCTTTGTCGTGAATCGCGAAGGGACTATCACCTACGCTTATGCCAATCCGGACTACAAGATCCGGCTTCCTGCCGATCAGGTGGTGGCTGCAGCAAGCGAGAGTGCGCTTGCCGAATAGGCCCGTCTGTGGTGCAAATTAACGCCCGCTGATGATAGGCTTCGTGCTCACGAAATGGGCACCAAGACACCTATGACTGCAGCGATCGTTTGCGTATTTGTCCCGGCCTGATGGCCGGGAACGCTGATATCAACGTGACTCGTCGCATCATCAGGGCCGCGACCAAAATAGAAGCGCATGAGTTAACGGCGACGCTATTGTCGTTCGCGTTCGTCTTTATCCTCATGGCTGCGTATTTCATTTTACGGCCCGTGCGCGATGCCATGGCCAGCGACTGGAGCGATGTCGAAGTCAGCTGGCTGTGGTCGATGACGTTCTTCTTCAGCCTGGTTGCCGTGAGCGTTTACGGGGCCGTGGTCTCGGCAGTGCGGTTCCAGACCCTGGTGCCAGCTGTCTATGCGTTTTTCGCGGCGTCATTCTTCGCCTTCTATTTCGGATCATCGTTCGTCGCTGATGCTGTGTTGGTCGACAAGGCTTTTTACGTCTGGCTCAGTGTGTTTAGTCTTTTTCATGTCTCGGTGTTCTGGAGCTTCATGTCGGATCTGTGGAGTCGCGAGCAGGCGCCGCGGCTCTTTGGATTCATCGCGACGGGTGCGAGCGTCGGTGCGATCGTTGGCCCACTGATCACGGCGCTGCTGGTCGAGCGCATCGGCACAGACAACCTGATGCTGGTGTCCGCGACACTCCTGCTGCTACCAATCCCTATTATCCTGACGCTGGCGCGCCTCAAAATAACGACACTTGGCAACGCGGACGTCAGCGCTGATCTGAGCGCGCAGCAGGCGATCGGTCGCAACCCGTTCGCGGGCTTCGGTATCTTCCTGACGAGCCGCTACCTGATTGGTATCGGTCTGTTCATCATTTTGTACGTTGCGATTGGTTCATTCGTGTATTTCGAGCTCAAGAACCTGCTGGCCGAATTTTCTCGCGAGGATCGCACGCAGATTTGGGCGTATATCGATCTGGCGGTGAACTCCCTCGCGATTTTCACGGCGATGTTCCTGACCAGTCGAATCGCGACGCGCTTCGGCATGGCGACGACGCTGGCACTGGTGCCACTCCTGATTGTGGTCGGTATGCTGGTGATCGCGCTGTCGCCCGTGGTCGCGGTCGTCGCCGGCCTGCAGGTCGCTCGACGCGCGGGCAACTACGCGATCACGCGGCCGGGCCGCGAAATGCTATTCACGGTCGTCGACAGGGAAACCCGATTCAAAGCCAAGCCCGTTATTGATATTGTGCTGTACCGCGGCGGCGACATGCTGACCGCCTGGGCATTTACATTGCTCACAGCAGGATTCGGGCTAGGGCTTGGAGCGGTCGCCGCCGTCGGCGCAGTCATCGCAGCGATTTGGGCCGTTGTCGGCATTTACCTCGGCAGGACGTACGAGCGGTTCGGCGATATTGGGGTCGACCCCGACTAACAACGAAAAGGAGTGACGCGGTGGCACTGAGAAACACAGCGACGGAATTCGGTTCATTAGCGAAAGCGCTGCATTGGCTGGTAGCGATCGGGCTGTTCGCGTTGGTGTACCTGGGACTCCTGCAGGCGGGTATGGATCGCGGCCCCGAGAAGACAGAGATCCGTTTCATTCATGGCTCGATTGCGATGGCCGTGTTCTCGCTGATGACCTTAAGAATCGTCTGGCGCTTCATGAACGATGTGCCGACACACCCGGAGGGTATGGCGGTCTGGCAACGGGTCAGCGCATCGCTGGTGCATTGGGGACTCTACATCGCGGTATTTGTACAATTGACTTCGGGCGGCATGACGGTCGCGACGGGTGGCAAGGCGTTGCCGTTCTTTGGATTGTTCTCTGTGCCGTTGCCCGTTGCGGAAAACCGTGAAAACCACGAGTTCTGGGAGGAGATTCACGAATTCGCATGGCAAATAGTCGCGCTACTTGTTGTTATCCATGTACTGGGTGCCGTGTACAACCACTTCATCGCAAAAAATGATGTCCTGCGCCGCATGACGGTTGGGCTCAGGCAACAACGATGACTGCAGCGTTTATTTGCGATGCGGTGCGAACTCCCATCGGACGTTACGGCGGCGCGCTGTCTTCAATACGTACCGACGATCTCGGTGCGATCCCCCTGGCGGCCCTGCTTGAACGCAATGCGACGCTGAGTCCGGTTGCGATCGAAGACCTTGCGTTCGGTTGTGCCAACCAGGCCGGCGAGGACAATCGTAATGTCGCGCGCATGTCGTTGTTGCTGGCGGGCTTGCCCGTTACGGTGCCAGCGGTGACGGTTAACCGGCTGTGCGGCTCTGGCATGAACGCGATCGGCAACATTGCCGACAGTATTCGCGCGGGCGCAATCCGCCTGGGCATTGCGGGTGGTGTCGAGTCCATGTCCCGCGCGCCCATGGTCATGCCAAAGCAGACTACCGCATTTGGAAGGAATGCCGAGCTCTACGACACGACGCTGGGCTGGCGCTTTGTAAACCAGAAACTCGAAGCCCAGTACGGGGTCGATTCCATGGCCGAAACGGCGGAAAACGTCGCCGACGGCTTCTTGATTTCACGCGACGATCAGGATCGGTTTGCGCTGCGTAGTCAGCAACGTGCTGAGGCCGCGATGGCTGCGGGAATTTTCGACGATGAAATTATTCCGGTGTCGGTGCCACAGCGACGCGGTGATGCGCTTATCGTTGATAAAGACGAGCACCCGCGGCACGGGTCCACGATCGAGGGACTGACAAAGCTCAAGCCTATCGTTCGCGAAGGCGGCAGCATCACGGCTGGGAATTCGTCGGGTATCAATGATGGCGCTTGCGCCATGCTCGTTGCGTCTGAAGATATGGCGAAGGCGCAAGGTCTCGAGCCGCTGGCGCGTGTCGTTGCCTGGGCGGTCGCCGGCGTCGAGCCCCGCATCATGGGCATCGGGCCGGCGCCCGCTTCGCAGAAAGTGCTGGAGCAATGCGGAATGAGTATCGGGCAGATGGACGTTATCGAACTCAACGAGGCTTTTGCTGCGCAAGGTCTCGCGACCTTACGACAATTGGGTGTGGACGATGATGCTGACCACGTTAATCCTAACGGTGGCGCGATCGCATTAGGTCATCCACTCGGCATGTCGGGTGCGCGACTGGTTGCGACAGCGGCGTACCAGCTGCGGCGCGGCGGCGGGCGTCTTGCGCTTTGCGCCATGTGCATTGGTGTCGGGCAGGGCATCGCCATGATTATCGAACGCGTCTGATGAAAAAGCGCGCGCCCAGTTACGAAACACAGGAGCTAAGGGAGTTCGCGGAGGTGCTGCGCGGCCGTCGAACGATAGAACTCTTCTTGCAAACGCCAGTGCCCGGTGAGCTCGTCGACGAAGCTATCGAGACGGCGACCTGGGCGCCCAATCATCACGTCACCGAGCCGTGGCGCTTCATTCTGCCGGGAGACGAGTCGGTGCAAAGGATCCTGGACCTTTGTCGGCGCATCGTAAAGGAGAAGAAGGGAGCTGAGCGAGCCGAACACAAGCGCGATAGCTGGTCGCAAAAACCGGGCTGGCTGATTGTTACTTGCCAGCGCAGCGATGATGAGCTGCGACAAAAGGAAGACTATGCGGCGTGCAGTGTGGCGGTGCAGAACTTCATGTTGCACCTCTGGAAGGCGGGGGTCGGAAGCAAATGGACGACCGGCGACATCACCCGCGACCCGCGATTCATGGAGATCATTGGCGTGGACGAGTCAGACGCATTCGTCGTCGGCCTGATCTGGTTCGGCTATCCCAAACTCACGCCGTCGCAATCGCGGAAAGGCCTGGCCGACGTGGTTTTCCGCCTACCCTAGGTTTCCCTCTGCCAGAGCGCGCTGCGCCATCAACTTCTTGCGATAACGCGACTGCACGATATCGGTGAGGACAAGAACCACGATCACAAAATAGAACGTCGCTTTAGTCATTGGCGTGATCGGAGTGTCGAACAAATAGAGATGCGCAAGGTGCCCGCCTTCGCTGAGTAGCATGATGCCCACGACGAGCAGGATAAAGAGGCCCAAAACCTCGTACATACGGTTTTTTTCCAGGAATGCGGCGACACCATCCGCTAACCAGATCATCAGGACAGCGCCGATGAAAATCGCGGTAGCCATCACCCAAAACACGTCTGTCAGGGCAATAGCGCTGAGGATACTGTCGAACGAGAACACCAGGTTCATCAGCACGATCCAGAAGATGAGGGTTGCGACCGATTTGGGATTTCGATCGCCGTGGCCCAGTTGTTGGATCTGCATCATGTGCCAGATTTCCTTTGTTGCGGTGTAAATGATGAATGCACCGCCAAGCAACACGATGATCGAATGGACATTGAATGTTCCTTCCACGATCCCAGGCAATTGAATGGCAAACCACGGCGCTTTGAATAAGTCGATAACGCTGACGAGCAGGAACAACAAGCCAATACGCAGAATCATTGCAAGTGCAATACCGATACGGCGAACGAGCGCTTGCTTGTCGGCCGGCGCACGCTGCGACTCGAGCGAGATATACAGCAGGTTGTCAAAGCCAAGTACCGCCTGTAAGAGCGTCAACATGGCCAGCGTAAACAGGTTATCGAGCGAAAAAATATCCATAGATTCGAATCCGTCAGGTCGGGATGTGTCGCAGCCGGCATTCTAACGGTTGCGACTCCGATTCTCTATTCGCGCGCCAGTTCGTCAGGGTGGTGCGTAAAGGGCCCCGGCGCGATGAGGGGTCGCAGCAGGAATACCAGGGTCGTACAGAGGCCGGCGGCTGCCATGATAATGACTGCGTTGCGCACCGAACCGTCATAGATCACGGCGGCCAGTAGCGCGCCTCCCGCGCCGGCGAGGTTTTGCAGGGTGCCGACTATCGACGAAGCAACACCTGCAATCTTCGGCAAAGGATCAAGAGCGACAACCATGGTGTTGGACATCAGGATTGCAATTGTGAACATGTACAGGCAAACGCAAGCCCATACCCACCAGAATGGCGCAAGGTCCAGCCAGCCAATGAGGGTCAATTGCGCGCTTGCAGCAAAGATCAGGGCGACGCCAAGACCGATGAGTTGCAATTGATCGAAGCGTGTTACCAGTACGCGATTTGCGGCGGACCCGACGAGGATAGACAGGCCCGCGCATGCGAAAATCAGTCCGTATGCCTCGACGGAGTAACCGTAAATCTCGACGGTCAACGCGGCGGAGACCGCGATGACTGACATGAATCCGGCCGGCGGCAAGAGCAGCAACAACAAACCGAATACGCTCTGCCGATGCGAGAAGAACTCGCGAAAACTGGAAATGAGTTGCCGTACCGGGTGTTCGCTGACCACCGGACGGTGTGTTTCAACCAGATTCCGTCGAATCGCCATGATCATCAGGTAAGCGCAAACTGCAATGGCTATGAAAGGCGCACGCCAACCCCATTGTGCGACGAGTAGCGCACCGAATGTTGGCGCGACGACAGGCGCAGCAGTGAAGATCATCGTCATCAATGACATCAGGCGCGCCGCATCTTTTCCTGACGCTATATCTCGTACGATGGCCCGCGACAACACGACCGCCGACGCGGCGCCAAGGCCCTGCACGAAACGGGCGATGAGCAGGTACTGCATGTCGTTCGACGCGGCCGCCACCGTTGCAGCGATCGCAAACAGCGTCATTCCGATGTACAGCGCAGGCAGTCGACCCAGGCGATCGGAAAACAGGCCCGCAGGAATCTGTCCGACGGCCATGCCGGCCATGAAGATGCCGACAATTTGCTGGCCGTGCGTCAGGGTCGATTCGAGCGCCACGACCATGGAAGGAATGGCCGGCAAACTGAGATCCACAGTGATTGCCGCCATGGCCGTAAGGATGCCAAGCGTCAGTACAAAGCGGCGAGACTGGATGAGGTGGGCGTTCAAGGGCGTGTAGTGTGCCCGCCCTAGATGGTATCCGCCAGTAGCAGGTCCGCAAGCTGCGGGGTTCCCATCCAGTACGTGAGTTCACGTGGATGGCCGATGTTCCAGATTGCGATGTCGGCACGTTTTCCGACTTCAAGGGTGCCGCGATCGTCCGCGAGCCCGAGTGCTAGCGCCGCCTCACGCGTCGTGCCGGCAAGGCATTCCAGCGGCGTCAATGCGAATAGCCGGCTGGCCAGCATCATCGCATTGCGTAGCGAACACGTTGGAGACGTTCCCGGGTTGCAATCGCTGGCAACAGCGATAGGGACCTTGCGCTCCCTGAGGGCGTCGACCGGCGGGCGCTGTGTTTCACCGAGCGTAAGATACGCGCCGGGCAGCAACACCGCGACGGCGCCCGCTTTGGCCATGGCATTGACACCCGTGCTCGACGTGTATTCAAGATGGTCTGCCGACAATGCATTGAAATGTGCCGCGAGTTCCGCGCCGCCGCCGTCACTAAGCTGGTCGGCATGGAGCTTTACAGGCAGCCCCAGGTCAACTGCCGTGCGAAACAATCGGGCGACCTGTGGCGCGCTGAACGCAATGGTTTCGCAATAGGCGTCGACGGCATCTGCGAGTTTCCGCTCGGCGACGTCAGGTAGCAGCTCACCGCAGATCAGGTCGATGTACTTGTCCGCCTGGTGCTCGAATTCGGGCGGCACGGTGTGCGCTGCGAGCAGCGTTGTGCGAATTGTCATGCCCGAGGATTCGCCCAATCGCCGTGCTACCTCGAGCATCTTCAGCTCGTTTTCGACGTCCAGGCCGTAGCCGGACTTGATTTCGACCGTTGCAACGCCTTCGGCAAGCAATGCTTGTACTCGAGGCAGCGCGGCGTCGAACAGTTCGTCCGCCGATGCCGCGCGCGTGGCGCGCACGGTCGACAATATGCCGCCACCGGCATTCGCGATTTCTTCGTAGCTCACGCCCTGCAAGCGTTGCTCGAATTCCTGCGCCCGGTCGCCACCGAACACGAGGTGTGTATGGCAGTCGATCAGCGCCGGCGTCAGCCACTGGCCGGCGACCGAGCGCGTCGACGCGGCGCTGCCGGTCGGCAGGTCTGCCTGTGGCCCGATCCAGGCGATTGAGCCGTCCGAGATCGCAAGCGCGGCTTCGCTGATTTCGCCGTAGTCCGGCGCGTCGGCGGCGAGCGTTGCGACTCGGGCGTCGGTCAGCAGCAGGTCCCATTGGGCCATCGAAGTTCTCCAGGAAATTGCATTCGAAATTACCATGTACTAGCCTGTATATACAACTTAGCGAGGGCTTCATGACTTCCCTTTTTGCCAGCAAAGTACTACTACCCGGTGGTTGGGCCGACAATGTCCGATTCAGCATCGAGCGCGGCCTCATAAAGGCCGTCCAGGCGGCTACCAAACCGCTGGCCGACGACACGCTTGCAGGGTGTGTCATTCCGGGCTTGAGCAACGCTCACAGCCATGCGTTCCAGCGCGCCCTGGCCGGTCATACCGAGCAACGCTCGCCGGCCGGGCACGACAGTTTCTGGACGTGGCGCGAGCGCATGTATGAACTGGCGGGCCGCGTGAATGCCGAGGCGCTGGCCGCGATCGCCCGGCAGGTCTATTGCGAGATGCTGGCCAGCGGCTATACGGCGGTTGCCGAATTTCATTACCTGCATCGCGACCCCGAGAATCCGGACAAACAGGACGCGATGCTGCAGGCAATCGTGCGGGCTGCGAGCGATAGCGGCATCCGCCTCACGTATGTGCCGGTGCTTTATGAGCGAGCCGGATTCAATGATCCCGAGCCTGCGGCCAATCAGCGTAATTTTGCAATGACCCTCGACGAGTTTCTCGCGCATCGCGAAAGGGCGACGGGGTATGGTAGCGAGTCGATCGCCATTGGTATCGGCGCACACAGTTTACGCGCCGTCAGTCAAGAGTCGCTGCTGGAAATTGCACGCGTTGCCGCAGCCAACAACGCGCCGATGCATCTGCACATCGCCGAACAGCAGCGTGAAGTCGATCAATGCATGGCGGCTTACGGTCGCCGGCCGGTACGCTGGTTGCTCGAGAACCTGGATGTTACGGAGCACTGGTGTCTCGTTCATGCCACCCACATGGATTTTGACGAAACGGTCGCGCTGGCGAAGTCGGGCGCCGTGGCCGCGCTCTGTCCGAGTACGGAAGCAAATCTCGGCGACGGCCTGTTTCCCCTGCACGATTACCTGAAGGAAGGCGGTCGAATCGCCATCGGTTCCGACAGCCATATATCGATTAACCCATTCGAGGAGCTGCGTTGGCTCGAGTACGGCCAGCGGCTCGCAACAGGATCGCGCAATGTCGCCTCGCTGCGGGACAGCCATGTCGGCCGCGAATTGTTTTCGCGCTCGCTCGAAGGCGGCGCGATGGCCTGCGGGCAGTCGACCGTCGGGCTCGAAGCCGGCGCGCCCGCCGATCTCGTTGTGCTTAGCGACGATGACCCTATGCTGGCTGGCCATAACGATGAGTCGCGGCTCGATGCACTGGTGTTTTCCGGTTATCCGTTGCCCGTCGAGCGCGTCATGGTTAATGGCGACTGGCGCGTCGTCGATGCGATGCATGTTGATCGCGATCACGCCCGGTCCGACTATGCAGCGACGATGAGGTCGCTCGGAGCAGTGCGATGAATCAGGCCAAGCCGCGCTACCAACAGCTGAAAGACCTGATCATCGGCAGGATTTCAACGGGCGAGCTGCAGCCCGAGGATCGCGTCCCATCGGAGAACGAACTGGTCGAGTCGATGAGCGTGTCGCGAATGACGGCAAATCGTGCGCTACGAGAATTGAACGACGAAGGCTATGTCGAACGAGTGGCGGGTCGCGGCACGTTCGTATCCGATTTTCGTTCGCAGTCACACCTGCTCGAAGTGCATAACATCGCGGACGAAATCTTGCGGCGCGGGCACTCGCACTCCTGCGAGGTCGTGCGCCAGTCGCGGCAGCGTGCCCGCGGCGAAGTGGCGAAGGCGTTGCATGTGGAGCAAGGCACCGAGGTCTTTCACCTGTTGCTCGTTCATTTTGAGAACGGCGTTCCGATTCAGCTCGAGGACCGCCACGTTGTCGCTCGTTTTGCGCCGGATTGCCTGCAGCAGAACTTCGAATCGGTAACGCCGAGTGCCTACCTCACGTCGATAGCACCTTTGCAGGAAGCCGAACAAGTGGTGCGCGCGAGCCTGCCGAATGCTGCCGTTCGCAAACATCTTCACATTGAAGAGACTGAAGCGAGTCTCGTCGTCATTCGACGAACCTGGTCGCATGGGCGCCCAGTGACGTTCGCTCGTTTACACCATCCCGGCAGCCGCTACGAGTTGACCGGACACTACACGCCACCCGGAACGCCCCGGTCGACGCCGGAGGAAGTGGTGCAGCTGGAGGAGTTACGGCAATGAATAGGGTCGTTAAAGCGCCCACAGGCACGGATCTTCAGGCCAAGAGCTGGCTGACCGAGGCGCCGTTGCGAATGCTTATGAACAACCTCGATCCCGAGGTTGCGGAACGTCCGCAAGATCTCGTCGTGTACGGCGGAATCGGCAAAGCGGCCCGTAATTGGGAATGCTTCGATGTCATCGTCTCGACATTGAAGGCGCTCGAAGACGACGAGACCTTGCTCGTGCAATCGGGCAAGCCAGTCGGCGTATTCAAGACGCACGCTGACGCGCCGCGCGTACTCATCGCCAACTCCAACCTGGTGCCTGCCTGGGCGAACTGGGAACACTTTCGCGAACTCGACAGGAAAGGCCTGATGATGTTCGGCCAGATGACGGCGGGCTCCTGGATTTACATCGGCAGCCAGGGAATCGTGCAGGGCACGTACGAGACCTTCGTCGAAATGGGGCGGCAGCATTACGACGGCGATCTTGCCGGGCGATGGATTCTGACGGCTGGCCTCGGCGGCATGGGCGGCGCGCAGCCACTGGCTGCAACCATGGCAGGCGCATCGATGCTCGCGATCGAGTGTCAATCCGATCGCATCGACATGCGGCTTGCGACCGGCTACCTCGATACCCGTGCCAAGTCCCTCGACGAGGGCGTGGCGATCATCGAGAAATCGGTGCATGACAAGCAGCCGGTATCGGTTGGCCTGCTTGGCAATGCGGCCGAAATCCTGCCAGAGCTGGTCCGGCGCGGCATCCGTCCCGACGCAGTCACCGACCAGACGTCTGCGCATGATCCGGCAAATGGCTACTTGCCTATTGGCTGGACGGTGCAGGAATGGTTCGCGCGGCGCGATAAGGACCCGGACGCCGTTGTGATCGCTGCATGCGAGTCGATGGCCGTGCATGTTCGAGCGATGCTCGATTTTCAAAAACAGGGCATACCGACCTTCGACTACGGCAACAACATTCGGCAGGTTGCTTTCGACGAGGGCGTTGAGAACGCATTCGACTTTCCGGGTTTCGTCCCTGCGTACGTGCGTCCGTTGTTTTGCCGCGGCATCGGTCCATTTCGGTGGGCCGCGTTGTCGGGTGACCCCGAAGACATCTACAAGACCGATGCCAAAGTGAAAGAGTTGATTCCGGACGACCATCATCTGCACAACTGGCTCGATGCCGCGCGCGAGCGCATCCATTTTCAGGGCCTGCCCGCGAGAATCTGCTGGGTTGGGCTGGGCCAGCGCGATCGCCTGGGCCTGGCGTTTAACGAAATGGTCCGCAATGGCGAACTCACTGCTCCCGTCGTCATCGGCCGCGATCATCTCGACAGCGGTTCCGTTGCAAGCCCCAATCGCGAAACTGAATCGATGCTGGATGGCAGCGATGCGGTGTCGGACTGGGCGATGCTCAACGCACTCTTAAGCACGGCCAGCGGTGCGACGTGGGTGTCGTTGCACCATGGTGGCGGTGTCGGTATGGGTTACTCGCAGCACGCAGGCCTCGTCATCGTCTGCGACGGCAGCGTCGATGCCGATCGCCGCATCGCGCGTGTGTTGTGGAACGATCCGGCGACGGGCGTCATGCGACATGCCGATGCGGGCTACGAACTTGCCATCGACTGTGCGCGGGAAAACGGACTTAACCTGCCGATGATCGATGCCGGAGGTGGATCATGAAACTGGTCATCGACAATCAGCTAGTCACGCTCAGCGACTTGCGTGCAGCCTGGCATGACGGCGTTTCCGTCACGCTCGGTAACGATGCACGGTACCGAATCGCGGAAGCGAACGAATTCATCGATGAAGTCGTCGCCCACGGTGACACGGTGTACGGCGTCAACACAGGATTCGGCCAGATGGCGCAGGTACGCATCAGCAACGACGAACTTGCACACCTGCAGGAGAACCTCGTGCGCTCGCACGCCGTCGGAGTCGGCGAAGACCTTGACGACGAAATCGTTCGCCTGGTCATGCTCATGAAAGTCGTGGCGTTGTCGGCAGGGTTCTCAGGCGTCCGTATCGAGCTCGTCGAAGCGCTCTGTGCGCTCATTAACCATGAAATTTATCCGCGCATACCGTCACGAGGCTCGGTCGGTGCCTCCGGTGATCTTGCGCCACTGGCCCACATGGCCGGGGCATTAATCGGCGTCGGCGAGGTTCGTGTGCAGGGTAACCTGGTGCCCGCGCCCATCGCGCTCAAAGCCGCCGGCCTGGAGCCGGTCAGGCTCGCACCTAAGGAAGGTCTCGCATTGTTGAACGGCACGCAGGTCTCTACGGCGCTGGCGCTGGGGGCGGTGTTTCGCACTGAGAATGTCTTGTCGGCCGCGCTAATGGCCGGTGCCATGTCGTCGGATGCCGTACAGGGTAGTGATACACCATTCGACAAGCGCATCCAGAGCGTTCGCGGTCATGGCGGCCAGATAGCGGTCGCCGGCGTCTTGCGCGAACTGATGCACGGCAGCGATATTCGGGCATCCCATCTCGAATGTGACCGCGTGCAGGACCCGTATTCGATCCGTTGCCAGCCACAGGTGGTCGGTGCATGTCTCGATGTCGTTCGGCATGTCTGTTCCGTGCTGCAAACCGAGGCGAATGCAGTGACTGACAATCCGCTGGTTTTCGTCGAGTCCCAGGCTGTGTTATCCGGAGGCAATTTTCATGCAGAGCCGGTGGCCCTCGCGGCCGATTACCTGGCGCTGGCCATCGCGGAGATCGGCGCTTTATCCGAACGTCGAATCGCGCTGCTCATCGATTCGCATTTAAGCGGTTTGCCGCCGTTCCTGGTAGCCGAGGGCGGTCTCAACAGCGGTTTCATGATGGCGCAGGTAACTGCGGCGGCGCTGGCTTCAGAAAACAAGGGGCACGCACATCCCGCGAGCGTGGACAGTCTTCCAACATCGGCCAACCAGGAAGACCATGTGAGCATGTCGACCTATGCGGCGCGCCGCCTGCACACGATGCTCGACAACGTGGCCGACATCGTGGCGATTGAGCTACTGGCGGCGGCGCAGGGAATCGATTTCCATCATCCGCAAACAAGTTCGCCGCCGATCGAAGACGTCATGAAAGCGCTGCGCGAGATATCGCCGCCCTATACCGAGGATCGCTCATTGTCATCCGACATAAGGCGCGTCGCCGCAACCATTGACGACGGTAACTACTGTCGCTACGCGGAGTCAGTGCTGCCGAGCATGTGCACATGATCGAGGTTTACAATCACTATGATGGCGAACTGCCACTGTTGATCAGTGTGCCGCACGATGGTTGCCACCTGCCGAATGACATGCGTGAGCGCATGACGTCAATCGGCCTGGCTGTGCCCGATACGGACTGGCATGTGGCGGAGTTGTACGATTTTGCGCGCGAACTCGGCGCGTCGATGCAGGTCGCGAACTATTCGCGTTACGTCGTTGACCTGAATCGATCGGCGACGGACGAGGTCCTGTATCCCGGGCAGCTCGTCACAGGTCTTTGTCCCGTGCAGACGTTCTCCGGCGAAGATATTTACGCGACGGGTGGCGTAACTGAAGACGAAAAAGCGCGGCGCATCGAAAACTACTGGCAGCCCTATCATGCGCATATTGAAGCGACACTGGCGGCGATGCAGGCGAAGCACGGCTATGCACTGCTCTGGGACGCACACTCGATACCGAGCGTTGTACCGCGATTATTCGAAGGTGAGTTGCCCGCACTCAACATTGGCACTAACGATGGCAAGAGTTGCGCGCCCTCGATAGAGGCGGCGATAGTGCGCGCGGCCAAGAACAATCTCTACGACATGGCTGTCAACGGTCGTTTCAAAGGCGGCTATATCACGCGCCAGTACGGCGATCCGGACAATGGTGTTCATGCCGTCCAGCTTGAAATTGCGCAGCGCGCGTACATGGACGAGACGACGATCGTGTTCGATGCCGAAAAGGCTACGCACTTGCGGGTCTCGCTGCGAGAAATGCTGCAGGCATTCCTGGATGCCGCGCGCTGAGGCGCGCCGAGGTTCAGGCAAGATTAAAGGCGGCCGAACTACGCTGCGCGCGATATTCAGCTATTATTGCCATCCTGACAGCGGACTCGCTGACCTGGCTGCTCTTTCCTACAGGAATCCAAGTAATGATCAAGCAAAGAAACGTAACGCGTCCGCTGACACTCGTACTGGCAATGCTGTTCGCGTCATCGGTGCTGGCCGCATCGGCCGATAAGCTGAATCGTGAGGCGGACAAGACCTTGCAGGTGTTTCAGGAAGAAATTGGCGGTGCGGACGTTTTCCTGAACCAGGCTGCCGGTTACCTGGTATTTCCACGCGTTATAAAAGTCGGCTTTGTCTTCGGTGCGGAAACGGGAGAAGGTGTGCTGCGCGTGGGTGGTTCCACTGTCTCGTATTACCGTACGACGGGCGGTTCGTTTGGGCTGCAAATGGGCGCACAGGCGAAGTCAATCGTCATTGCTTTTCTAACGCGTGAGTCACTCGACAAATTTCGAAACTCGAGCGGCTGGAAAGTGGGCGTCGATGGATCGGTTGCGCTCATCGACGTTGGCGCCGGCAAGACCATCGACAGCGACAATGTCAGGGACCCGGTCGTTGGCTTCATTTTTGGATCCAAAGGCCTTATGTACAACCTGACGCTGGAAGGCTCGAAGTTCACGAAGCTCGACAAGTCCTGATCTCTTGGACGATCGGCAGGCCAGGTCCGGGAAGAGTGGCAATCGCACGATAAGCCAACTCATCGGAGAGGGTGCACGGGTCCTGCCGCAGAAATCGCACGGCTGGTTTCGGACCTGGTTTCGGAAGGTCTGGAGAGTGCGGGGCGGCGGGCTATACGCGTTGGGCTTTGCCGGCTTCTTCATAATTTTCGAGGTCGCGTCGCTGGGCGAGGACCTGGCGGGTGTCGGCAGCCTCTTCAACGGGCAAGCCATCAGTTTTCTTGTCGAAGTTGTCATCGACTCGTTCAAGAATACGCTCAAGGCGCTGATGTGGCCCGTTTACGTTGTGCAACTGGCGCCTCCGTGGGGCGCGATCGCTTTGGGGCTGGCTTTCATCGCATTTACCCGCTATCTGAAACGGCCTGTCGAGAAATGGCTGTTTCGTGACGAATCGACAGACAATCACCAGGGGCCGTAGCCCGGGATCAAAACCATGCATGTAAATACAGCAATTCGCCGTGCCCTGTTCACCATCGTCGTCTCATCCTTGCTGGGTGCGTGTGCACAACAGGCTCATCAACCGACGCCTGTCGCGGCGGCATCCGGCGTGCCCTTGACGAACGCGGCTATCTTCGAGGACCGGGCTTACAAGGCGAAAGTACCGGGCGCCGTACGCTGGCTCGACGATGGGTCGGGCTATACGGCGCTGGAAACCGTCGAAGCCTACGAAGACGCCGAGCTGGAACTCGATGAGCTTGGCGAAGAAATAAACCCCTACCGGGAAATCGTGCAATACGATCCGCTGACACTCGAGCGAACGGTGCTGGTTTCCCTGAGTCAGTTGACGCCAGAGGGCGCAGACCAGGCACTCGCTGTCGATGACTATCAATGGTCGGATGACAACAGCAAATTGCTGATTTACAGCAATAGCAGGAAGGTCTGGCGGCAACGAAGTCGAGGCGACTACTGGATTCTCGAATTCGACGGCCAGAAACTCTGGCAACTCGGCGGCGAATTGTCGGAACCCAGCCAGATGATGTTCGGCAAGTTCTCGCCGGACGCCACGAAATTCGCCTACGTATGGCGCGACAACATCTATGTGCAGGATCTCTCATCGGGAAACATCACAGCGCTGACGAACGATGCCTCCGACACGATAATAAACGGACGGTTCGACTGGGCCTACGAAGAAGAGTTCGGCATTCTCGATGGTTTTCGCTGGAGCCCGGACAGTCGACGCATCGCCTACTGGCAACTGGACACGCACGCCGCACGCGATTTCCTGATCATCAACAATACCGACGAGTTGTACCCGACCGTTACTCGGATTCCGTATCCGAAGGTCGGGCAGGAAAACTCGGCGGCTCGAATAGGCATTGTAAGCGTCGATGATCAAAAAACGATCTGGGTAGCGTTACCCGGTATCGCAAAAGACATGTATGTCCCGCGCATGGACTGGGCGAATAACAGCGACCAGGTTCTCGTTCAGCAATTGAATCGCAAGCAGGACACGAACCGCGTTTTCTATGCCGACGCCGACACGGGGGGCGTCCAGGAAGCCTTCGTCGAACGGGAAGAGACGTTTATCGAGGATGTCATCGATCCCGAGTGGCTGAAAGACACTGATGTTTTTATCTGGCACAGCGAGCGCAGCGGTTGGCGACATATCTACTCCGTGAGTCGCGACGGGCGGACGTTCACGGATCTGACGCCGGGCGAGTTCGACGTCGTTGAGTTCATCTCGGTCGATGAAACTCGAGGCTGGCTGTACTTTATAGCGGCGCCTGAGAATGTGACACAGCGGTACTTATACCGCACACGACTCGACGGCAGCGGCCAGATGGAACGCGTTACGCCTGCCGAATTCGAAGGCACGAACAGCTACCAGGTGTCGGGAGACTCGGGTTGGGCCATTCAGACCTACTCGCGGTTCCTGCGGCCACCGGTATTCAATCTTGTGTCATTGCCGGATCACAAAGTGCACCACGTGCTCGAAGACAACGCAGATCTCGCCGCGAAGATCGCAGACCTGGGGCTCGGCGAACTCGAGTTCTACCAGGTCAAAGCGCAGGATGGACTGACGCTGGATGGCTTCATGTTGCGTCCGCCGAATTTCGATACAGAGCGCCGGTATCCGATTATCAACTACGTCTACGGTGAACCATGGGGCCAGACAGTTCGGGACAGCTGGGGGGGTTCAAGAAACCTGTGGCACATGCTGATGTCGCAGCGCGGCTTCATCATTTCTTCGATCGACAACCGCGGTACGCGAGCGCCGCGCGGCCGTGACTGGCGACGTTCTATTTACGGGGCGGTTGGCATCCTCGGATCTCGTGACCAGTCCGACTCACTAAAGGCCATCTGTTCGCGCTGGCGGTCTGTGGATTGTGATCGTGTCGGCGTCTGGGGTCACTCCGGCGGCGGTTCAATGACGCTCAACCTGATGTTCCGGTATCCCGACCAGTATCACGTCGGCATCTCGCGAGCCCCGGTGGCGGATCAGCGCTTGTACGACTCGATCTACCAGGAGCGTTACTCGGGCCTCCTCTCCGACTATGAGGAAGGTTATCGGCTGGGCTCACCGATCACCCATGCATCTCAGCTCGAGGGCAAATTGCTCATCATGCATGGCACCGGGGACGACAATGTGCACTACCAGGGTACGGAGCGCCTTATTAACGAACTGGTCAAGCATAACCGTCTGTTTGACATGCTCGCGTACCCGAATCGCCAGCATGGCATTCGCAAGGGCGAGGGAACCGAGTTGCACATGTATGCAACGATGACGGCTTATTTCGAGGAACACCTCAAGGCGTCAGCTCGATGATCAATCCCTCGTCCGCTGCAATGCGTCCTTCGCAAACGTCTTCGTAAACATCGGCCAGGCCCTGTAGCCCGTCGATCTTGCGGAGCCGTAACCAGGTACGGCTCTTCATCGCCGTCTGTTGCATGAAGCTCGCGGTCTTTTTCGCGAAGCCGTCCGGCCCCCAGTCCTGCATTCGTTGTTGAATATGCGTCGGCGCAAAGAAGAACTTGCTGCGCTCTGCGATCACGCCGGCGCCTGGTTTGGCTTCATCCCAATGAGTGAGACCGACCTTGATGCAGCGCTTCATGTTGTCGCCGAGGTGTGCATGCAGGCGCCCGAGTACCTCGCCGTTGCCGGCCATGTCGACGATGACCGTGGGGATCGCCGCATCGACGTCGGACAGTGTTTCGTAGGTGACGCTTTGCTCGTAAAGCCCCAGTTTGTTGACGAAGTCCAGGTTGCGTTTCGAGGTTATCGCGATCGACGGCGGTGCGGTGGCATCGTCATCGAGCGCGTAGGCCAGGCCGATACTCGTCTTGCTCGAGGCGCTCACGATGACGACTTGCTGCGCCCCGTACCAGTCCTCGCTTTGCAACGCGTCCCACAGGCAAAACGACGTAATGTGCAGTGGCCATAGCAACATGCGCTCATTGTCACCCGCGCGATCATAGCCGGGCTCGGCATTCACTCGCGTGTACAGGTTGTAGCCGGCTGGCAGATCTGCACGATGCGCGGCGCCGTCGATAAAGCGCTGCGGGGTGATGCGGGTCGGTGTCAGATCGAGCTGGGTCGCCGGCGGAAAATAACCGAACAGACGTTCCCCGACCGGTATATCAGCGGTTTTTGATGCGATGACTTCGGCGAAACCCCAGACCGGCATCATGCCCCAGCCGTCGGCGTCTTCGCCGCCGGGTGGGAAGAATTGCCAGTAACCGATTCGGTCGCCGGTCACGGCGTACGTCACGTTGTTGGCGGTAAACGCGAAGTACTCGATCCTGACGCGTATGTCGCCGTCAGCGAGTGCCGCTTCACTGTCCGCAGTTGTGAATGACACAATGCGGTGTACCCTGAAATCGTCTTTGCGAATCTGAAATTCAATCATTGTGAATTACTCTCTGGCCGACAGGTTTGCCGAGGAAACGATGCACGACAACCAGTACGATCGCGGCGCTCGGCAGCAGTAAATACCACGGCAGTCCGAACCCGGCCGGCAAAACGCCGAGGGCGAGAGCGGTGATTCCGCCCAACAACGCGTAGGGCAGCTGTGTGCGCACGTGATCCATGTGGTCGCAACCCGTCGCGAGTGACGACAGCACCGTCGTATCGGAAATGGGCGAACAATGATCGGCCCAGACCGCGCCCGTGAGAACGCAGGCAATGCAGGAATACAGAATGTGCATGTGTTCCGCATCCGCTATGCCGTGAGACTGCAACACCGCCCAGCAGAGTGGAATAACCAGCGGCATGAGAATGGCCATCACGCCCCAGCTGGAACCCGAGGCGAATGCCGTTGCGGCCGCGAGTGCGAAAACCATGGCCGGCAGCGTGTACGGTGACAACGAGTCGCCGAGCACGGAAATCAGGTAGGGCGCCGTCTGCAGGACTCCCGCAACGTCGGCGATCGCCCACGCCATGATCAACAACACGAGACCTGTCATCATGAAGCGCGCACCGGCGAGCCAGGCGTCGACGGTCTCATTGAGCGTCAACAGTCGCTGGCCCAACGACAGTGAAGTGGCCATAAGGCAGCCCAGCAGCGATGCCCAGATCAGGACGGAGTAGGCGTTGGCGCTGCCGATGATATCCGTGACGGTCTCGCCTTCGCCGCTGATAAAGAGGCCGATGATCACGGTCAGGATCATGGTCACGATGGGCAGTACCGCGTTTATTGCACGGCACGGAATTTTTTCCTTGTGATAGAAATCGTCGCCGGATTTGTCCGTGCTTGCCGTCGCTGTTTTGCGCATGACTTCGCCGCTATGTCGCGCGCGAGTCTCGGCCTTGTACATGGGGCCGAAGTCCTTGCCGGTGTAGACAATCAGAAAGACGAAGAAGATCGCCAGGAACGGGTAAAAGCTGTAAGGGATGGAGTTCAGGAACAACATGTAAGGCGTCTGGTCGATGCCCTCAAGATCTTCGATGGCCGAGTCGATAAGGCCAACCTGAAAACCGATCCAGGTTGTAATGACGGCGATCGTCGATACCGGCGCGGCCGTCGAGTCAACGAGGTAGGCGAGTTTTTCACGCGAGATATGCAGTTTGTCGCTCATCGGCCGCGTTGCGTTGCCCACGATCATCGTATTGGCATAGTCGTCGAAGAATATCGCCAGTCCCAGCGTCGCAACGACACCCTGTCCGCGTCGCGGGCTGCGCGCGAAAGGCATGATGCGATCGACGATGCCGACCATGCCGCCGTTTCGCGAAATCACGCCCACCATGCCGCCGATGAGGAACGTGAATGCCATGATGGCCATATGATCCGGGTCAATCGCGGTATTGACGATATAGACCGTGACGGTTTCGAAGAAGCCGATGAAGCCACCCCACCAGGTCATGCCGTTGATCGCCCACGCACCAACGACGAGTCCGACGAACAAGGCGGGGATGACCGAGCGCATGAGGAAGGCGAGCAAGATCGCGATGAGTGGCGGCAAAATCGATACCGACGCAGGAATGACCGAGATCTCCTTTGCGAGAACCGATTTTCCGTTGCGTCGAACATCGATCCGGGCCGTGCCGGTATCTGCAACTTCGATGCCCGCCGCCGCGAGGCTGGTGCCGGAGCCTTTCGCGACGAGTTTGTCATTGACCAGTATTTCAATGCGACTGCCGGCAGCGAGGCCATCGACCGCGACATCGAAGCCGACGTTCGTCAGGAGCACTTGTGGCGCATCGATCGTGGCGTCATCGGCAAGCGCCGGGGCAGCTAGTAAGAGCAGGGGCAGGCACGCAATGATGCCCGCAAGGCCTGCGGTCGTTAAGCGGTTCAGAGTCTTCCCCTTGTTATTATTTTTCGGCGCGCCCATGGCGCTCGCGGCCCATCCTATCAGTTGGTCTCGACGATCTTCCCTTGCTGTTCCGCGCGAGCGGCGAATTCATCCTGCCAGAGCGAGCGATGCGACGCCGGCGCTATCTGGACCGCCGTGACCTTGTACTCAGGGCAGTTGGTTGCCCAGTCGCTGTATTCCGTCGTCACGACGTTGGCACCGGTCTCGGGATTATGAAACGTCGTGTAAACAACGCCCGGTTTCACTCGAGTTGTTATCTTGGCGCGCAACGTAATATCACCCTTGCGGCTGGCAAGCGCAACGAGCTCGCCGTCTCGTATGCCGCGCGTCTCAGCATCGTGCGGATGAACCTCGAGAAGATCCTCGCCATACCAGACGTTATTGGCCGTACGCCGGGTTTGCGCGCCGACGTTGTACTGCGACAGGATTCTCCCGGTGGTTAGCAATAGCGGGAATTTCCGGTTCGTGCGTTCTTCGGTGGGAACGTAGTCCGTCTCGACGAACAGTCCCTTGCCTCGCACAAACTGGTCGATGTGCATGATGGGCGTGCCCATTGGGGCGTCGTCATTGCAGGGCCACTGCACGCTGCCAACCTTATCGAGAAACTCGAAGCTGACGTTGTTGAATGTTGGCGTGAGCTCGGCGACTTCATCCATGATCTGCGCCGCGTTGTCGTAGTGCATCGGGTAGCCCATCGCAACGCTTAGTTCCTGCGTGATCAACCACTCGTCCTTGCCTTGTTGCGCCGGCATAACGGGGCGTACCCGATTGATGCGCCGCTCGGCGTTGATGAATGTGCCGTCTTTTTCGAGGAAAGACGTGCCGGGCAGGAACACGTGTGCGAACTTGGCGGTCTCGTTCAGAAACAGGTCCTGTACGACGATGCACTCCATATTGCTCAGCGCCGCTTCGACATGATGGGTGTCAGGATCGGACTGGGCGAGATCTTCGCCCTGGATGTACATGCCCTTGAATTCTCCGGCGCATGCCGCATCGAACATGTTCGGAATTCGAAAGCCCGGCTCGGGATCGATCGTGACGCCCCAGTGTTGCTCGAACTGGCTGCGCACGTCGTCATCCGCGACCGGCCTGTAGCCAGCCAGCTCGTGCGGAAACGAGCCCATGTCACAGGAGCCCTGCACGTTGTTCTGGCCGCGCAGCGGATTCACGCCGACACCGGATCGGCCAATGTTGCCCGTCGCCATCGCGAGGTTGGCCATGCCCATTACCATGGTCGAGCCCTGGCTGTGCTCGGTTACGCCCAGGCCGTAATAGATAGCGCCGTTCTTTGCGCCGCCATAGAGCCGCGCCGCCGCACGAATGGTCTCGGCGTCGACACCCGAAACTTTTGCCACTGCTTCCGGCGAATTTTCGGGCCTCAGAATCATGGCTTTCCAGGATTCGAACGAGTCCACTTCGCAACGCGCCTGGACGTAATCATTGTCGACCAGTCCTTCGTCCACGATGACATGCGCGAGCGCATTGATGACCGGCACGTTCGTGCCCGGCAGTAATGGCAGGTGATGGGCGGCTTCGATATGCGCTGAGCGCACGAGGCCGATTTCCCGCGGATCGACAACAATGAGCTGGGCGCCTTCGCGCAGTCTCCGTTTCATCTGCGAGGCGAACACGGGGTGCGCCACGGTCGGGTTGGCGCCAATTACCATGATGACATCGGCGTCCATGACACTGTCGAACGGTTGCGTCCCGGCCGACGTGCCCAGCGTCGTTTTGAGCCCATAGCCGGTCGGGGAGTGGCAGACGCGTGCGCAGGTGTCGACGTTGTTATTGCCGAATGCAGCACGCACGAGTTTTTGTACGACAAAGACTTCTTCGTTGGTGCAGCGCGATGAGGTGATGCCGCCGATGGACTTGCGGCCATGTTCGTGCTGGATTTCCTTGAATCGACGTGCCGCAAAACCGATCGCTTCGTCCCAACTGACTTCGCGCCAGGGATCGCTCGTGTTGTCTCGAACCAGAGGCTTCATGACACGATCGCGATGCGACGCGTAACCCCAGGCGAATCGACCTTTCACACAGCTGTGGCCGTGATTTGCCTGCCCGTCCTTGTAAGGCGTCATGCGCACCACCTGGTCGCCTTTCATCTCGGCCTGGAACGAACAGCCGACTCCGCAATAGGCGCAAGTGGTAACGACGCTGTGGTCGGGCATGCCGTTATCGACGATGCTCTTTTCCATGAGCGTGGCGGTCGGGCAAGCCTGCACGCAGGCGCCGCAGGAGACGCATTCGGAGTCGAGAAAACTCTCGCCGATGCCGGCCGAGACTTTTGACTTGAATCCGCGGCCCTCGATCGTAAGCGCAAACGTACCCTGCACCTCATCGCAGGCGCGCACACAACGCGAACAAACGATGCACTTCGATGCATCGAACTGGAAATAGGGGTTGCTGGCGTCGACCGGCGCGTCCAGGTGGTTTTCGCCATCGAAGCCGTAGCGCACGTCGCGCAGGCCGACGACGCCTGCCATGTCCTGAAGTTCGCAATCGCCGTTCGCCGAACAGGTCAGGCAATCCAGCGGGTGGTCGGATATGTACAGTTCCATGACATTGCGGCGAATCCTCGACAGCGCTTCGGTCTGCGTGCGGATTTTCATACCGGCTTCGACGGGCGTGGTGCACGAGGCCGGATAGCCTTTGCGGCCCTCGATTTCGACGAGACAGAGCCGGCACGAACCGAAGGGCTTGACGCTGTCGGTTGCGCAGAGCTTGGGAACATCGACGCCGGATTCGCGTGCCGCGCGCAAGATGCTCGAGCCGGCCCGGACCGTCGCCGGCAGGCCGTCGATCTCGACTGTTACGGTTTCGGCGCGGCGGCTCGCCGGCGTGCCGCGGTCAACTTGTCGTGTCTTGTTCATGGCTCATCTCCGGAAGACGCAAAATCTTCGGCGAAGTGATTCAGGACGCTGCGCACGGGATAGGGCGTCATTCCCCCCATCGCGCACAGAGACGCATGCTCCATTGTGTCACAGAGTTCGACCAGCAAATCGTAGTTTTCTTCCCGATTTTCGCCCGCGATCAGGCGATCGATGACCTCTACGCCACGCGTGGAGCCGATTCTGCAGGGCGTACATTTGCCGCAGGACTCGATCGCGCAGAATTCCATGGCGAAGCGGGCCTGCTGAGCCATGTCCACCGTGTCGTCGAATACGACGATACCGCCATGGCCGATCATCGCGCCAATTTCGGTAAAGGCCTCGTAATCGAGGCTTATGTCGAGTTGTTCGGCGGTCAAGTATGCGCCCAGTGGCCCGCCTACCTGCACGGCCTTGACGGGCCGGCCGCTGGCCGTGCCACCGCCCCAGTCGTCGATGAGTTCACGCAGCGTGACACCGAACGATTTTTCAACGAGCCCGCCGCGCCTGATATTGCCCGCTAATTGAAATGCCAGCGTACCTTTGGAGCGATTGATGCCCATGCCGGCGTAGCGCTCGCCGCCAAGATTGACGATGTTGGGCACGGACGCCAGCGTGACGACGTTATTGACGACGGTCGGTTTGCCGAACAGTCCTTCATGCGCGGGCAGCGGTGGTTTGTAACGAACGATGCCTTTCTTGCCTTCGAGACTTTCGAGCATCGCTGTTTCTTCACCGCACACATACGAGCCGGCGCCGAGATGCAGCTCGATCTCGAAATCAAAACCGCTGCCCTGGATATTGTCGCCGAGCCAGCCGTTTTCCCGGGCGACATCGAGCGCGCGTGAGAGGATCGAATGGGTCAGCGGGTATTCCGAACGCAGGTAGATATAGCCTTTGCTTGCCCCGACGGCGAAACCGGCAATCGCCATGCTTTCGATAAGGCCCAGCGGATCCCCTTCCATCAGCATGCGGTCGGAAAATGTACCGCTGTCCCCTTCGTCCGCGTTGCATGCAATGTATTTCTGATCGGCTTCAGTTGCAGCGACTGTGCGCCACTTGATGCCCGTCGGAAATCCGGCGCCGCCGCGGCCACGCAAACCCGAGTCGGCAACGGCGTCGAGTACGGCATCGGGCCCGTCGGCGAACGCTTGCTGCAGCGCCTTGAATCCCTGGTGCGCAAGAAAATCATCGATCGAGAGCGGCTCCGTGAGTCCACAGCGCCAGAATGTCCAGCGGTCCTGCCCGATCAGGTAGGGCACCTCGGTGATCGGACCGAGCCTGCGTTCGTGCTCGCCGCCGTTGGGTAAGTCTGCGGCAAACATGCCGGCCACATCCTCCTTGGTGACGTTGCCGTACGCGATACGGACGCCGTCGACCTCGACCTCGACCAGCGGCTCCAGCCACGTTGCTCCCCACGAACCATTGCGAATCAACCGAATGCTTGTGCCGGATCGCTTTGCTTCGCGCGCGATTTCGAGCGCGACCTCGTCGGCGCCGACAGAAACGGCGGCAGTCTCGCGTGGGACATAGATTCGGGTCGCCGACATCAGTTATTTGCCTTCATCGCATCGACGAGTTCATCGAATCGGCCCTCGCTGACGCGGCCGTGCGTCTTGCCGTTAATCATCACGGCGGGCGCACAGGCGCAATTGCCGAGGCAGTAGACCGGTTCGAGTGTGACGTCCGCGTTCGTGGCATGCAGGTTGGCGCCAAGTAACGCCCGAGCATGGTCCGTGAGCTCACGGCCACCCATCGCCTGGCAGGCTTCGGCCTGGCAGATCTTCACGATATGTTGGCCGGGCGGCTCGGTACGAAAGTCATGGTAGTAGGTGACGACGCCATAGACGTCGGCGCGCGACAGGTTTAACTCGACGGCCAATTGGCGAATCGTGTCTTCAGATACCCAGCCGAAGCGCATGACGATCGTCTGCAAGATCTGCACGAGCATTTCCGGCCGGGCGCCGAACTGCCGCACGATTTCGCTGGTTGTGTCCTTGTCGATGCGTCGTTCCGTCATCAGACTATTCGTTCCTCAGCCGCATAGATATTAAATGTGTCGCCACGCAGGAATCCGACGAGCGACACGTTGAACTCACGTGCCAGGTCGACCGCAAGACTCGACGGCGCACTGATGGCGGCAAGCAGCGGCATGCCCGCCATCACGGCTTTCTGCATGAGTTCAAAGCTGGCTCTGCCCGACACGATCAGACCGAGATCCTTCGCAGGTAGCGAGCCAGCCGATAATAGCGTGCCGATTACCTTATCAACAGCGTTATGCCGCCCGACATCTTCGTGCGACACGATAATATCGCCGGCATCGTTGAACGCGGCGGCGGCATGTAGCCCACCGGTTTTGTCGAACGTCTCCTGTGCGGCCCGCAGTTTATCGGGCATGGCTCGAAGAACGTCCACGCGAAATCGAGTCGCGTCGGTGGATCGCGTTTGCGCGCCCGACACACGCAGCGCTTCGAGCGATGTCTTGCCACAAACGCCGCAACTCGACGTCGTGTAGAAGTGCCTCTGCAGGCGCTCGAGATCTACCGGCACACCGGACTCGAGCTCGACCCGAATGACATTGTTATTGCCGCTGTCAGGAGCGGGCGGCCCACAGGGTTTTACGAAGGCAATGTCCGAGCGAGCTCGAACGATAGATTCCGTGAACAGGAATCCCGTCGCGAGCTCGGCGTCATTCCCGGGTGTTCGCATCGTGATCGAGATATTGCTCTCGGCGCGGCCATCGCTTGTTTCGTAGCCCAGGCGAATCTCCAGGGGTTCCTCCACGGCTACCCGATCATCCCGCGATCGCCGTGCCGCGCCGCGGGATTCACTGATCGTAATCGGGAGACTCTTGCCTGGCATGCGGCGCTGCTACGGGGACGTTGGCAGGGCAGTATATCCCAACGCCGCGGCCTTCAGCCGGTAATGAGAATGGTTCTCAAAAATTGATCAAAATCATAAGCCTGACTCGTTTTGCCGGGGTTCAGCTACATGCATTAGAATGCGCGCCAACGCATTCACATGGTTCAGACTATTGCCGCCGGCCGCGCCGGTGCAAAACCGCACGATAAGGAGATTCCATTGAGCAAGATCGCACGCCGAAAATTCATCCAATTGTCAGCCGTCGCCGCGGCGGGTTGTTTCGTACGACCTGGAAAAGAGGCGCACGCCGGCGATTTGCCACACCTTTCCGTAGACGACCCGATGGCAGGCGCCATGAAATACACGCATGATGCGTCGACCGTCGATCCGGCGACTCGCAACAATCCTGCCGCCGTGCAGAACTGTGCCAACTGCGCCCTGATTCAGGGCAATGACGGCGACGAATGGCGTCCTTGCCAGATTTTCCCGGGCAAGGCCGTTGCTGCAGCCGGCTGGTGTTCGGTTTGGGCTCCCAAAGCCTGACAAAATCGTTACAATACTTCCCAGAGACGCCGGCTCTTTAGCCGGCGTTTTTGGGAGAGCTATCTTGTTTGAAAAACTGCAGCCGGCGCCCGCTGACGCCATCCTCGGCCTGATCGCCGAACACAATAATGATCCCCGTGCCGATAAAGTCGACCTGGGTGTCGGTGTATTTCGGACCGCGGAAGGTGAGACGCCGGTGCTCGATGTCGTGAAGATCGCCGAGCAACACCTCATCGATACGCAAAGCAGCAAAGCGTATATCGGAACCGCGGGCGACGCGTCGTTTAACGCCGCGATGCAGGAACTGACGTTTGCGAACGCCTGCGACGCGGATCGCCTGGTGACGATACAGGCACCAGGCGGATCGGGTTCACTGCGCGTGGCTGCCAGTCTGATTCTGCGAGCGAGACCGGAGGCGACGGTCTGGGTCAGCGAGCCTACCTGGGCGAATCATATGCCGCTGCTCGGTGGTGCCGGCCTGACGCTCAAGCCGTATCCCTACTACGACACAGCCAGGCACGTCATCAACGTCGATCAGATGCTGGATGCGTTGGGCCAGGTAGCGACGGGGGATCTCGTACTGTTGCACGCCTGTTGCCACAATCCGTCCGGTCTCGATCCGTCGGAAGAGGAGTGGCGTGCGATCTCCGACGTTATCGTCGAACGTGAGCTCGTGCCTTTTGTCGACATGGCCTACCAGGGTTTTGCTGACAGCCTCGACGCGGACGCCTTCGTGGTTCGTCATCTGGCCGAGCGCGTGCCTGAAATGATCGTGACCAACTCATGTTCGAAGAACTTTGGCTTGTACCGCGATCGTGTGGGGAGCTTGTCGATTCTCGCGGCGGATACGACGTCGAGAAATACGATCAACACCCAGGTCAACAATGTCGTCAGGACCATATACTCGGTGCCGCCGGATCATGGCGCCGTGGTTGTCAGCCTGATTCTCAATGACCCCGAACTGAGAGCCGCATGGCGCCTGGAACTTGCGGCGATGCGAGGGCGCCTGCGTGAAATGCGGGTACTGTTGACCGATGCGCTCAAGGAAAGGGCCCCCGACCACGATTTCTCACACCTGGTGCGGGCGACCGGCATGTTCTGTTTCCTCGGCATAACGGCCGATCAGGTTGCGCGCCTGAAAAAAGACTACGGCGTCTACATGGTCGACTCGAGCCGCATTAACATCGCGGGCATTACCGCGCACAACGTGAATTACCTGGCAGATTCGATCGCCGCAGTACTCTGATTCCCCGCCCAGACCAGGCGGCTGCCAGTGGTGATGTTGTAGCGACGCGCGACACCTGCGTTCAGTTCCAGAACGTAATTGACCGGTTCGATGGAGCTCAAGGACTGCAATGACAGCGGTTCGGTATTGTGAATCACGGATGATACGGTGCCATCGCCGCGGGCAAACACTATGTCCAGCGAGATGTACGTATTCTTCATCCACATCGAGTGAATGTCTGCGTTGTCGTAGACGAATAACATGCCCGTCCGCTCGGGCAGACTCCGGACAAACATGAGACCGCGTTGTTGCTGCTCAAAGTCCGTCGCAAGATAAATGTCAAACTCGTGACGTGATCCGTCACTCGTAACGATGACCAGCTCGTCGCGTTGAAACGTCACGTCAAGACCTGTAGCGCTCGCTGTCTTTGCAGCAGGTTGTGGGCTGCAGCCGAACGCCATCGCAATAGCCGCTAAGGCGGCGAGTCGCAACCGGATCGAACTCATCATGCTGTACTCCAGTCGATGATGCCGCGGAACTCGAGTTTCGGAATCGAGATGGCGGCGTCGCCGTTAATTTCGCCAAGCGGGACTACGCAATACAGTGTGCCACTGACATCGTAGCGGTTGTCGCTATCGGCGATCGCTTCTTGAGTCGTGATGTCGGACCAGCAGGACTCGAGTGTTGGCGTACTGAAGAACCGTCCGCTGCCCTCGACGGTCAGCGTCACCACGGTCGGCGTTTCCGACACGGCGCTGGCGGGCTTGAGCTCGGGTAATGCCAGGATGATAGCGATCTGGCTGGCGGCGGCAGGACCTGTGAAGCGCAGTCGAACGCCTTTGCCATCGGGTCGCAACATGCTCTCACAGCCGAGCTCCTCGGCTGACCAGCGGATTTGTCGCGCAATGCTGCCGTAAAGCTCGGTAGTCAGTTGACCATTGTCACCGCAATTGGGCGCTTTATGGACCAGAGGCTCAGCCGTATCGGCGTCGGGCTCCGCCGTTCGCTCGCAGCCGCCGAGTGCCGCGAGTAACGCCAGCGCCGTCCATACCCAGGTGTTCGTTCGCTGCATATTTCTGCTGTTTGAGTGCAATGGAATGACGTGTGTGCGGTCCCAATGGGGGTCAATAGTACTCAAGTCGGCATAATTATGAGTAAAAAACACCGCGACCGGTTGGCGTGCCCACGCATCCTATCTAGAATGGCACGCCGCATTATGCATCGGAGTGATTGAATGAGCGTCGCAGAACAGTTTCAGAAGCTCGAGGCACACGCCAGTAGCCTGATCATCGGGCAGGCGCATCTGATCAACAGGATGCTGATAGCGCTGCTGTGCGATGGCCACCTGTTGGTTGAGGGTGCGCCCGGGCTTGCCAAGACTCGCGCCATCAAGGTGCTCGCCGAGAGTATCGAAGGCGATTTCCATCGCCTGCAGTTCACGCCGGATTTGCTGCCGGCCGACCTGACGGGCACGGACATTTATCGCCCGCAGGAAGGTACGTTCGAGTTTCGTAAGGGCCCGTTGTTTCATAACCTGATTCTCGCCGACGAGATCAACCGGGCGCCCGCGAAGGTTCAATCGGCGTTGCTCGAAGCCATGGAAGAACGCCAGATTTCCGTGGGCGACAAAAGCTACCCGCTTGAGAACCTGTTCATGGTGATGGCGACGCAAAACCCGATCGAGCAGGAGGGCACCTATCCCTTACCTGAGGCGCAGCTGGATCGTTTCCTGCTGCATGTCGAGGTGGGTTACCCGACGGTCGCGGACGAACGGCGCATTCTGATCCTGAATCGGGATGAAGCGAAGCAGGGCGAGCGAGACGCGTTCCAGCCGCCCGAATTGTTGTCGATGGAGTCCATCATGCAGGCACGCCAGGACATCCTGAACCTGCATCTTGCGACCGAGTTGGAGGAATACATTGTCAACGTGGTGATCGCGACGCGAAATCCGGGGTCCGTGGACCCGGCGCTCGAGGGTCAGGTCCTGTACGGCGCAAGCCCCCGCGCCAGCATGGGAATCGACCGCGCCGCACGGGCACACGCCTGGCTCGCGGGACGCGATTTTGTCGGTCCGGAGGATATCCAGGCTGTCGCGCCCGATGTCCTGCGTCACAGGTTGGTATTGAGTTTTGAAGCGGAGGCTGATGGCGTCGATTCCGAGTCTGTGATCAAAGGCGTTCTGGATGGTGTCGGGGTGCCCTAGTGCGCGGCTTGGACCACATTCCGGAGGATGCATCGCCGGTCAGCATCGCTCAGGCTGACCTGATTCGGCTCAGTGGGCCGGCGAGGGCTATCGCGCTCGATGTCCTGCGCGTGAACTCGTTGCAAACCGGAGCCTACGTGTCACATTTTCGCGGTCGCGGTATGGAGTTCGACGAATCGCGCCCGTACCAGCCCGGTGACGATCCGCGCAGCATCGACTGGCGCGTAACGGCGCGCAGCACGACGGCTTACACAAAGTTATTTCGCGAAGAACGCGAACGGCCCGTACTCATCGTTGTCGATCTTCGTTCCACGATGCACTTCGCAACCCAGGGTTGCTTCAAGTCGGTCAATGCGAGTCGCGCGGCTGCGCTGCTGGCGTGGGCCGCGCACCATCGCGGCGACCGACTGGGTGGTTTGATTTTCGGTGACGTCATTCATCGCGAGCTGAAACCGCGGCTCGGCCGTCAGGCTGCACTGCGTTTTGTGCACGAGCTGGTAGGTCATCCGGACTGGGAGCGACGCGACCACACCGCGCCGGATGGCGTCGAGCCGTTAACGCAGGCGATGTCCGCACTTCGACGTGTCGCCCGGCCCGGCAGCCTCGTGGTCGTGATCAGCGACTTCAACGGATTTTCGCGCGGTGCCCAGTCGTATCTGTCGAGCGTGGCACGACACAACGAGGTGCTCGCGGTATTCATGAACGATCCGCTGGAGCGAGACTTGCCGCCGCCCGGTCGGTACCGCCTCGTCTCAGCAGACGACGAACTCGCGATCGATACGTACGCGGGCGCGGCGCGGCGCGACTATCACAATGCCTTCGAAAAACGTGCGCGTGAACTGGAGGCGTTTTGTCAGCGTTATGGCGTGCACCTTTTGCCAATGTCGACCGACGATGATCCTGTCAGCACTTTGCAGCAAGCGCTTGGCCGGAGGTCACGCTGAGCATGCAAGAGACGGCACTGCCATTGCGAGACCTGCACTTGCCAGACCCGGTCGGTTGGTGGCCGCTCGCAGCCGGCTGGTGGTTTGTCTTGCTGATCGTCGCGACGGCTTTGGGCTATCTTGGCTGGCGTACTTACGCGAAATGGCGTCATAACGCGCCACGTCGTTTCGCGCTGCGTGAGTTATCGCGTTATGAAGCGGAGTATCTCGAGCATCGCAACCCGGTAACGCTCGGCAAGCAGCTGTCGGAGCTGTTGCGTCGCGGCATGCTGGCGTATGCGCCACGGGAGCAGGTCGCGGGGCTTACTGGCGAGGCATGGTTGCAATGGCTGGATCACGGCATGCCGCTGCCGTACTTTCACACCGAGGGCGGCAAGAGCCTATTGCAGCTGCCGTACCGCGATCCGGCCGGTGATTTTTCCGACGTCGATATCGATGCGTTGCTGTCGGCCGTCCGCATGCGTCTGAAGGCGCCGCTGGCGGGGTCGGCCTGATGTGGTCGCTGGCGTGGCCCTGGGTGCTTATTGCACTGCCACTACCGTGGATAGTGCGTGTTCTGGCGCCGGCAGCGCGCGGACTGTCGCAGGCAGGCCTTCGCGTGCCGACGCTTAGAAGTTTCGAATCACTTAAAGACCGTTCCGATGCCGAGCAGCTACTCAACTGGCGCCTTTGGGTCGCCGTGATTGCCTGGATATTGCTCGTGCTCGCGGCGGCCCGTCCCGAACGCATTGGCGATGAACTCGATGTACCTGTCTCCGGGCGCAACCTGATGCTCGCTGTCGACCTGTCCGGCAGCATGGACCAGAAGGATTTCGAACTCGGCAGTCGCCGCGTCGATCGTCTTACGGCGACCAAGGCGGTTGCCAGCGATTTTATTTCGCGTCGCGAAGGCGACCGCATCGGACTCATCCTGTTTGGCGAACGCGCCTATTTGCAGGTGCCGCTGACGCTGGATCGCGAGACCGTCAAGATCTTGCTGTTGGAAGCGTTCATCGGCCTTGCGGGCGAGAAGACCGCTATTGGCGATGCAATCACGCTTGCCGTGCGTCGCGTGCATGAGCAGCCGAGAGACGCGGGCGACCAGGTACTCGTGTTGCTAACCGACGGGGCCAACACGGCCGGCGAAGTCGACCCGCTCAAGGCGGCGGAACTGGCACAACAGGTGGGATTGCGCATCTACACGATCGGCATCGGCGCGGAGCAGCTGGAAGTGTCGTCGCTTATCGGCGGCCGACGCCGCATCAATCCGTCGGCGGATCTCGACGAAGCGACGTTGACGAGCATTGCCGAGCTCACCGGCGGGCGATATTTCAGGGCAACGGACACGGCCAGTTTGCAGGACATCTATCGGCTCGTTGATGAACTGGAGCCGGTCGAGGAACCCGAGTCCGGTTTTCGCCCCGTGACGTCACTCTTCTATTGGCCACTGGGCGGCGCCATCGCGTTGGTCACGATGATGGTTCTCGTGACCCTGTTACAACGACTGCTGCGACAACGACTGGCGGAGGTGCGGGCCGATGTTGGCTGATTTCCACTGGTTGCGACCGGAGTGGCTGCTCGCGATCCCGCTGGTGGTGCTGGCCGCCGTCATGCTGGGCCGAGGCCGCCTGACTTCGGGAAACTGGCGCGATGTTATCGATCCGGCGCTGATGCCCTACGTGTTATCGCGAGCGCCCGGCCGCGGTTCCGATTATCGCTGGTGGTTGTTTGCGATCGGTGGCGTTCTTGCGGCGCTCGCGATGGCGGGACCCGCGTGGGAACGCATCGAGCAGCCGGTGTTTCGCGCCGAACAGGCGCTCGTTGTTGCGCTGGATCTGTCGCGATCGATGGATGCGCAGGATGTATCACCCAGTCGCCTGGCGCGCGCTCGCCTGAAGATTCTGGACATACTGGAACGTCGCAAGAGTGGACAAACCGCACTTGTTGTCTATTCGTCGAACGCCTTTACGGTAACGCCACTGACGACGGACACCGACACGGTCGCAGCGCTCGTCAACAGTTTGAGCACGGATATCATGCCCAGCCGTGGTAGCAACCCCGCAGTCGCGATACAAAAAGGCCGCCAACTGCTCGTCCAGGCCGGCGTAGGCTATGGTGAGGTGTTGTTGATCACGGACGGCGGTTCCTCGGCGGCGGCTGAAAAAATTGCGCGCGAACTGAAAGCAGCCGGGTATTCACTGTCGGTGCTGGGCGTCGGCACGCGCGACGGCGCACCGATACCGCAAGTGTCCGGCGGTTTTGTCACCGACAACCGCGGCAAGATCGCGCTGCCGCGGTTGGAAGAGACCTCACTACGCAAGTTATCGGCGGCTGGCGGCGGGCGCTTTGCCGTGTTGTCAGCCGACAACCGCGATCTCGATAGTCTCTTTTCGGGTGAGGTAGTTACGGCTGCGGCTTCTGACGAGTCATTGGCGACCGACCGTTGGCGGGAAGAAGGACCCTGGCTGCTGTTGCTGTTGCTGCCGGTCGCCGCGCTCGCATTTCGGCGTGGCTGGGTGCTGGTCTTGCTGGTTTGCGTGTTGCCACTACCGGAGCCGGCAGAGGCGTCACTGTGGGACGACCTGTGGCAGAACAAGAATCAGCAGGCAAAAAAGCAGCTCGAGGCGGGTAATGCCGAAGAGGCCGCGGCGTTGTTTGAAGACACGGAGTGGCGTGCCGTCGCGCGTTATCGAGCCAAGGACTTCGCGGGCAGCGCGGCCGAGTTTGCCGAGGCTGGTGACACGAGAAATCTCTACAATCTTGGCAACGCACTGGCGTTTCAGGGTGAGTTCGATGCGGCCATCGATGCTTACGAGCAGGTTCTCGAAATGGAACCGGATAACGATGACGCCGCGTATAACCTGGACCTCGTAAAGAACCTGAAGGATCAGCAGCAACAACAGCAGGAAAATCAGGGCGACGATCAGCAGTCGACCGAAAACTCCGGCGGCGAGGGCGAACAGTCGGATTCGGAAAGCCAGCCAGACCAGGAAGGTGCCGAGGGATCGTCGGAATCCGCAGACCCGTCGGAAGAAGGCGATTCACCGCAACGCGGCGATGAGGAAATGAGCGATGACGATCTGGAGGCGCTGCAGCAGGAGTTGCAGCGCGCTGCCGAAGAGGCGCAGCAGGGTGAGGATCCGCAACAGATGTCCGAGGCGGAGCTCGCCGAGCTACGCCAGCAGCAGGAGCAACAACAGGCGATGGAGCAATGGCTGCGCCGCATTCCCGATGATCCGGGCGGCTTGCTGCGGCGCAAGTTCCGGCACCAGTATCAGCGTTCGGGCAAGGATCAGGACGGCAACGATGTCTGGCCCGACAACGAGGTACAACCGTGGTAATGCCGATCAATAAATTCGTTCTCTCTCTGCTGATGGTTGTGTGCGTTTGCGTCGCTGCGATATCAAACGCAGCGGCGGCGGTTCGGGCGCAGGTCGACCGTCCGTCGGTGGATCTCAATGAATCGTTCATGCTGGAGGTAATCGTCGATTCGAATACCGACCTGGAGCCCGATCTCACAGTGCTCGAAGACGGGTTTTATCTAGGCCAGGTCAGCCAGCTCAGTAACACATCGATCTACAACGGCAGTATCCGGCGCAGCCGAACCTGGACGATAGCGTTAATGCCAAAGAGCACGGGCGAACAGGAAATTCCATCGATCACGGTCGGCACCGAGAAAAGCGAGCCGCTCAAAATCATGGTCAATGAACCGTCCGATGCGCCGCCAGGTGAGGCCGACGTGTTCGTCGCAAGTGAGATCGATCAGACGGAAGCTTACGTACAGGCACAAATTCTGTATCGCATCAAAGTCTATCGCGCCGTTGCCACACGCCAGCCGGCTTTGCGCGAGCCGACGATCAGCGGCGTGGAAGCGCTCGTCGAACTGGCGGGCGACGAGCGCAGCTATGAAGCGATCCTGAACGGCAAGGCTTACAATGTCGTCGAGCGCGTCATTGCCCTTTATCCGCAAGAGAGTGGCGAGGTCTCGATCTCGCCGGCGGTGTTCGAGGCACGCGTCCTGCGCGGCGGCCGCATCACGGGCCGCAAGGTATTTCAGTCCGACGCCCACACGATCAAGGTCCTGCCGATTCCGGCGCCCCCGGACGATTTCCCGGACGCGGCCTGGCTGCCGGCGCGCGATGTACAACTTAGCGAGGAGTGGTCGCGCGAGCCGGACCGCATCAATGCGGGCGAGCCCGTTACTCGGCGCGTGACGATCAGTGCCCTCGGCCAAATCGAAACGCAGATTCCCGCGATCGGACCGCCCAGCGTCGACGGATTGAATGTCTATGCGGACAAACCCGAACTGAGTCGACGTGTCGAAACAGACGGCATCCGCGGCGTGCGCAAGGATCAGTACGCGATGATCGGCGTAAATGGCGGCGATATTGAGCTGCCGGCACTCGACATTCCGTGGTGGGACATCGACGCCGGCAGCTGGCGTGTTGCGTCGTTGCCGGGGCGTACAATAAAGGTGCGGGCGCTCGACGAGCCGGCAATCGCCGCGCCGGTTGCCGCGCCTTCGGCGACGGCGGATGCTAGGGAAACGCCGGCACTAAAAATCATGCCGGACGGCTTCTGGCCGCGGGTCAGTCAATTGCTGGCTGCCGCGTGGTTACTGACGATATTCGCCTGGTGGTGGTCATCGCGCGACAAGAAGCGCACGCCACGTGAGCCGGCGCCACCACCCGTCTACAAACGACAGGCCAGGTTCGTAAAGGCCGCAAGGAAAGCGGCTGTGGCCGGTGATGGTGCCGCGGTCCGCTCCGCTATGTTGGACTGGGGCCGCCTGCAGTGGCCGGACGACGCGCCGCGCAGTGTTGGTGAGCTTGCCGAACGCGTGTCGCCGCCGCTTTCGGATGAGTTACGAAAACTGTCGATGGCAAGCTATGGTCCAGGCGGCCGTGATTGGGACGGGGCGGCGCTGGCGAAATCGCTCAAGTCAATCGTACTTGCGAGCGACAAAGTTCAGGCTGGAAGCGAGGATACGTTGCCGCCGCTGATGCCGCCTGCGGCGTGATCGCGAATGTCGGCCTGCGGGCCGGATCGAACAAAAGAATTATGTGACATAACAGACTGCTACGCGGTGAATAGGCGTACAATAACAATGTAGCCTCTGGAGCTATCCAGAAGACCAAGGTCACTCTCAATGGAAACATTGTTTCAGATATTCGATAACGTCGAAGATGCCATCGTCGCGATGGCATTGCGATTGCGGCGCTTTCTAACCCGTCGCCCGCAGGAACGGCGGCGAGTCGCCAGAACACCGATGGTGAAACCGCAGCATCAAGGTCCGCGTCAAGCCGATAGCGGACCTGCCGAGCCCGCTGACCAGGACTGATATCAGCCAGCGATGCCGGATCGCTGCATATATTTACTTCGCCATGAGGCCGTGCGTTCTTGATCACGATACGCGGTGCTGTACGGCGCATTCTTCAAGCTCAATCACTGCCATAGCGCCTCTGGACAAGGAGCACGCCTTTCACGAATTTGCGAACCCTCCTGTCGATGCAGGAGCAGACATCGATAGCGTTGAGTTGTTATCTACCGTTAATGACCCGGAGCGGGCCTTGAAATGATGGGGTTTTGAGCGGCAGGGATCGACTCTTAAGCCTTCACTCTCGTTGAACGAATCAAATCCCCTGCGTTACACCGACGCGGGCATAGGAGCAAAAACGTCCATGCTAGTTGCCGGATTGGTTGTAGCCGCCTTCGGCGGATTAGTCATTTACTTGCTTGTAAGCAACGTAGAGTCCTTATCCAGACCATTTCTGAAATTTCTCGGATATTTCTTGATATTCGTAAGCGCTGTTGAGTTGCTTATTCTCATTTGGGTCCTGGTATTCATAGCAATCAGCGATTGGTCTATATGGGGTCTTTCTTTTGATGGCTTCTGGAGAGAGCAACTATCTGCTATCTATTTCATCAAAGAGTGGCTCTATTCCTGGTTTTGGAATGACTTAATGAATCTCTTCTTTGTATTCCTGCCAGCGGTGGTGTTTCTGACTCTCAGGACAACCATTACGACGGTTCTGGGTTTCTGGGCCCTGGCCGCCTCCAAAAGACAGGTCTGATCAAGCCCTACAGACCGGGGGCCTCGTCGAGGTCGAACTCGACCTCGGCGCTAGCGCTCGATGGTAGCTTGGCCATGGCCTCTCGCAGCATCTCGACGTGCTCGGCCTCCTCGTCTCGAAGCTCGGTGAACAGTTCCCGGACCTCGGGATTGGTGATGCCGGGCAAGGCCATGTCATAGAAGTCGTATGCCTTCTTCTCAGCAGCGAGCCCGACCTCGAACGCCTCGACGGTGGACATACCGCGGCGTGGGGCACCCATGTCCGGGGCCTCTACGTCGAACAGGTCGTCGAGCGTCAGCCGCGCGGGGGCATCACCGAACAGAGCCTTGCGCCGAGCCTCCAGCTCTTCGCCGTGCTTGGCCTCGTTCTCGACCATCGTGCCGAAGAAGGCTCCTGCGTCGTAGCCGCCGGTGCGACCGAGTTGGGACGCGAACATCTGGTAGCGGTGGCACGCCTCCATCTCGATCAGCTTCGCGAGGTCAAGGGCATCCATTAGGCTGAGTTTTGACAGGTCAAGACGGGTAGACATTAAATCGGCTCCTGGTCTGGGTTTGATGTTCCGAAGCGGCCCGTCGGGGGCGCCTCGAGTGATCCGAACCCGCCTGGTCCCGTCAGCGGGCCCGGCGGCTCTTGCGGCGGTGAGATGATAACACCACCGAGCGGATTCGCGTGACATTGCAGCAGCGTTTTATTGCGTTACTTCGGAGGATATGCAGGTTTGAGTGGCGGCGTAAGCACATGAGAAACTGGCCCGACACCGCTCGCACCGAAATTTGCCACCGGCATCTAGCTCCTATGTACCATGCAGCCCAATCAGGCATTCAGCGTCCGTTAGAATATGCGACCACTGGCATCGCAAGGAACAGCGAATCATGACGGTATCGGGCACTAACTTTGGTAAGGCGGCAGAAGACTACGGCACTTTTCGGGCCGGCTTCCCGGAATCGATTTTTGATCGGCTTGCCGCGTTCAATATTGGATTGCCGGATCACACCGTAATCGATCTCGGGACTGGAACCGGAACATTAGCGCGTGGATTTGCGCTCAGGGGCAGCAAGGTAATCGGCGTTGACCCGGATCCCCGAATGATCGGTGAGGCAAAAAAGCTGGATCGACAGAATAAAGTCAGCATCAGGTACGTGGAGGCAAGAGCCGAGTCCACGGGCCTGGACAGCAGCGCTGCCGATGTTGTCACGGCGGGTCAGTGTTGGCACTGGTTCGATCAGCCTCGGGCAATTGCAGAGGTAATTCGCTTGCTCAAGCCTGGCGGGAAACTTGTCATCGCCAACTTCGATTGGCTGCCACTGGCCGGGAACGTGGTCGAGGCCACGGAAGCGTTGATAATGCAGTACAACCCTGACTGGCAATTTGGTGGCGGTGTCGGAATGTACCCACAGTACCTTCCGGTTTTGAGCGGGGCCGGTATTCAAGACATTCAGACGTTTTCCTATGACATGGATGTGCCTTATTCGCCAGAGGCGTGGAGAGGCCGTATCCGCGCAAGTGCGGGCGTCGCTGCATTGAGTGCGGCCGCAGCTCGCAAGTTTGATACGGGTCTTAAAGAGTTGCTTTCCGCCCGGTTTCCATCGAGCGTCCTCGCGGTACCCCATCGCGTATTCGCAATTGTCGCGGAGGCGGCAAACAAATGACCGCCACTCCCCGGAAGCAGCCGGTCAAAAGGCTGATTTCTGGTTAGTCTGAAGATCCGACCTGGGGAAGAAGGGGTGTCCTCGTTTTCACCGTCGGAAGCCTTTCTTCCGATCGTCCACCGGTTGAAACCGCACTCGCATAGCCGCCGTTGGAACGATCCGGGGTAAAATGTCGGCTACTGACCCGCAGCAGCCATTTGATGACGGATGCTGATTCGACTGTTAACTGCCAATACAATGAAGATTATTGAACTCGACCATTACAACTTGCGCGCGCCCCGCGAGCTTCTTGAGAGATTGCGCCTCTTTTACACAGAAACAGTGGGATTGTCCGTCGGGTACCGGCCGCGTTTCCAGAAGTTTGGCTACTGGCTCTACGCGGGTGACCATGCTGTCTTACATTTGTCTGAATCTTCGCAAGATAATGTGATGCCAACTGATCAAACTTCATTCAATCATGCGGCGTTCAATTGCTCAGGTCTTGAAGAATTCCAACAGCGGCTTTCGAAACTCGGAGTTGAATACAGCACTGCTCGTGTTCCCGAGCTGAAGCGAGTTCAGTTATTCTTTAGTGACCCTGCTGGCAATGGCGTTGAGCTTAGCTTCCCTGATGATTAGTTCGGCAATAGATGGCTTCACAAGTTCATGATGTCGTGTGCGGTACGCTCGAACGTCAGGATCTGGCCGTTCTGAGCCGGTCATCACGAAGATCAACCAACGACTTCTGTGGTTCGCAAAGCCGCGGGCCGAACGATCTGCGGCAAAATAACAGCTGCTGACGCTAAGCCGACATCAATAGGCACATCCCAGAATTGACTACATTGGCAGTCGTGGGAAAATTGGTACTGCGATAAAGGCAAACCTGGTGAAAACTAGGGACGCAAAGCCACGGGTCCTCGCTTCCTCCGAGAAGCCACCGCCCACTCCCCGAAGGACCCCAGGATGGCCGGGCTGCCAGGCCCGAGTTTCAGGCCGATTATGGAGGGCTGGCTATGCGTAGTTTATTATTTCTACTAACACTCTTTCTCACTGCGTGCGGCGGTAACGGCGCCGGGTTCGACGTCGCGCCAGAACCAGTCCAGCATGCGCCCGAGATATCGAACTTGAAGCTGTCCCCGGACAGCGCCCTGCACATGGCGGGAGGTGGTAGCGTTCAGGTAACGGCGGAGTTTGCTTTTATCGACCTCGGGCGGGATATCCAGACGCTGCACGTCAGGATGTCGGACGGCACGGACCTATCGATTCCGGTCTCCAAATCGGCCAATTCGGTATCCGGAACGTTAAACGAGACGTTCGATGTGACCACGGCTAATGGCTATGGCTGCACAATCGAAATCTGGCTGGTCGACAAGGCGGGCCAAAGTTCGAATCACTTGTTTGCGGTTCTTTCGATTATTAGACATGCGCCCGAAATCTCAAACCTGCAGCTGTCCCCGGACAGCGCACTGTATAGGGAGGGAAACGGCAGTATCGTTGTTACGGCAGAGATTACGTTCAGGGATGCCGGACGGGACCTACAGACGCTCTGGATTCAGTTGCCGGATGGCACAAGTATCGAATTCGATGAGCCCATTGCTACGGAGACGGGCACGCTCACCAAAGACTTCACGATATCGACGGAAACGGTTGGCGCATTAGCGGTCGAGTTCTGGCTGGTTGATAAAGCTGGAGAGAGCTCGACTCATCACTCTACGGAGTTCATTGTTACCTGGAACGCGCAGAGCAGCGACTGGAGCAGTCGTCTGAGCGGGCTGCCGTACGCCTTGCACGACGTCATATGGGATGGATCAGCCTTTGTCGCCGTTGGCGACAGCGGTGCAGTTCTGACCTCGGCTGATGGCATTGACTGGGTGACACGACTTTCAGGTATCGACGCTGACCTGAATGCGGTTGCAGCCTACGGCTCGGATATTTTTGCTGTTGGTTTCGAGACCGTGCTGCATTCGACTGACCACGGCGCGACCTGGGTTGCGAAGGCCGCGCCTGCATACATCGTTCTGTCGGCGGTTGCTATTAACTCATCACACGTTGTTGTCGCCGGGAATGTACCCGATCTTTTCGGTTCTCTCATTTATATTTCCGCGGACCGTGGCGACACGTGGCAAGATACAAGTATCAACTGCGGATACTTTTGCGGTCTCTTTGCTGATCTTTACTATCGAGACGGGCTTTTCATTGCGGCGACCACAGGTTTTGGCTCTGGGGGTCGAGCAATGGTGTCGTCCGATGCGGCGGTGTGGACCGTAATCTTCTATGACGAAGGAGCGGGGTTATTCGCAATCGTCCACGATGGCAGCCAATACGTCGTGTCCGGCGGCAATGGCGCGGTGTTTAAGTCTTTCGACGGACTCAACTGGACGAAGACGCACCCGCTGGTCGCAGACGTCGACTACCTGAGCGGAGCATGGAACGGTTCAAAACTAGTGCTTGCCGGCGGCTACTCCTGGCGGTACTACAGCCGCCGTGTTGTTCCACCGCTTGAAGTCCCGGTCGGAATTTCCAGCACTGATGGTGGCGTGACCTGGGAGGTCTTCAACATCGACGGCAATTACCAGAGCAGCGGCATGGCCTTTGGAAACGGGCGGTTCGTATCGGTCGGACAATCGGCGCCGGTATCCGGCGAGGGTGCCATCTACACCGCTGATTGATGAGAACGACGAGCAATGAAGGTCTGCAAATGGCCGTAAGCAGCCTTTGGGCTGATAAACTGCTGAACGACTGCTACTGATCCATTGCAGCTGTTTACATTATGAAAGTCGATCGAATACAGAAGATCATGTTGCAGGTGGCGTTCCTGCAGATATTCATAGCCGATGCTGCATTTGCAGATGAGCTAATTGTATTCGTGCATCCAGAAGAAGCTCAAGAGGTGATCGAGCGTAACGAAATGCAATACGAGGAGATTCGTTGGCACTCCTTTCCCAATCACATTCGTATAGCGAAGATCAGGGTCGAACTGTTGCATGAGCCTGGGGCTGAAATCAGCATCACGCCATTTGACGATGTCACTCCAGTTTTTGTTGTAAGCGAGGGCATTACAGAAAGTAAGTGGACCGGCGTAAAGACGCGCGGGGGAGTCCCGAAAGACATTCTCAAAGTTGAACTTGAGAGGCAAGGGGCTTCGGGGATATATGACGAACTGGTTCGACAGTTCAACTTGGTCGAATTACGGGTCGGAACAGTCCTAAGGGACCGCGATACGGGGGAAGCCATAGCGTATCAGGGCCAATACAAGCTTGTACCCGCCGGGCAGGAAATCGGTCCCATACTAAGCAATGTACCGGTGTTTAGTGAGGAACAGGTAAAGGAACAGACTTACGTCTATGGCACCATTAAGGTACTTGACCCCCTGGCCGGGGCTGGGACTTTACGGTCGTTTACAATTAAGCGGCTGGACAATGATGCCGAGTATGTGATGATTTATGAGTGGGATAATTCCAAGAATCATTATCTGATGGAGCCGCCGCATGATCCTGCGGCATGGGCCGAATCGGAGCTGGGGCAGAAATACGAAAGCCTCCGCAAAGAGAAAGAAGCATACTTGGCGCAAGTAGCTGAACGAATTGCAAAACGAAATCAAAGTCGGGGCGCGCAAGACTGACCACGAAGTTCATTATTTACCGGTTTCTGCGTGTGACAAGAAAATTTCGTGCGCGAACTGACCGGCCGCTATTGGCCGACTGCAGAAGTCCAGCTGGAACCTGGAAAAACGACTGCTTCACTTCGCATACCCGCCGGTCGATTGAGGTAGGGTAAACTGTCGGCTACTGACCCATTGCCGCCATTTGTCAATTTGTCACGCAGGAAAAAATTATGAGCTACATTGACGGATTTGTTATCGCCGTGCCGACCGCAAAGAAACAAGAATATATCGAGCACGCCAAGCTCGGCGACAGCGTGTTCATGGAATTCGGGGCGACACGGATTGTCGAATGCTGGGCAGACGATGTGCCCACTGGTGAGGTGACCGATTTTCGCAAGTCGGTTCAGGCGACGGCCGATGAAACGGTCGTATTCTCCTGGATCGAATGGCCTGACAAGGAAACGCGCGATGCCGGCATGAGTAAAATGATGTCGGACGAATTTAACGACGAGCGGATGGATCCGAACAAAAATCCCGCGCCGTTCGACGGCAAGCGCCTGATCTACGGCGGCTTCATGCCGATTGTCGAACTTTGAATGCACCAGTTCTTGCTGACGTAACCGAAGATGCATGAGAAAAGACGCTCTGGCGGGAAGTAGGTAAGAATCTCTGCAATCGTGCTGTTCGGTCGCCCCCGTGCAGAGCTGACTGTCCGCTCCTGGTGAAAGCAGACATTAGCGATCTCGAGCGGCTTCTGGGCTAGAGTGGCTCAAATGGGCCGCAGATGACCCAAAGCGTTCGCTCACATCATTTTGGCGACTAGCACTAGCTCTACTGTGGAGTCGCAACACCATTGCCGATTTCACTCAGGCTGAAATTTTGGTAGTTTGTCTGCAGAGGATTTGAAATTGCGGATTCTTTTCAACAATCTCTTAGCGCTTTGTGTACTTGTCTGCCTCGCGGCCTGCGACCGGGACGACCGCAGGCAAGGCGACATCTACTTGCCGGAGGGTGATGCGGCCAGGGGCGAGGTACATTTCGTGTCCCTCGGCTGCGTGAGTTGCCACAAAGTTGCTGGCGCGGAGCTGCCCGAACCTGCCGAAGCAGGTCCCGTACTGGTCCTGCTCGGCAGCCGTACTGGCCCAAAGCCAGGGATGTCGTACGGCCGGCTAGTCACGTCAATCGTCAATCCGTCGCACAGGCTGTCGGCCCGCTATAGCAGGGACAAGGTCTCCCAGGAGGGGGAATCCCTGATGACCTTCTATAATGACGTGTTGACGGTTACGCAGCTGACGGATCTTGTCGCGTTCCTGCAGGCGCATTACAAGAAGGCCGATCGTTCCGGTTACAAGTACCCCAGTTACACCTACCAAACCGATGACGATTCCGAAAATGCGGATCCGCCTTAGCAAAATTGCGTGATTGGCAATTTCTCTGTCGAGGTCGCACTAATCCTGAGGAATCGCTGGCGGATCCTAATAGAGTCGAACCTCCGCTACTGATCCAAAGCAGACGCATGGAAAGCGGAGCCTTCCTGGGCCGCTAACAATCCAAGCTAACCAGCGGTTCCGTTCAACTGGCGATTTAATAGCGGCAACATCTTCGAGCGTGACTTGTGGGCAATAGTCTGCCTGAGTAAAACTCGCTTGAATCTCATGGTTGCCGCCACCTTCGACCTCGAACGGCACAGTAGTCATGCGTGATGTATATCCGTACCGCTCAATTGCTGCGGACGGGGCCGCGACCTTACTCGATCTGTGCTTCACAGCGGATACCACACTCTTGGCAAGCCACGGTTTTCATCCGGGAACCGGTTTTTATTGGTAATAGGGTGCAGCGGTGCCGGCAATGAAATCGAGGGTCTGACTCACTTCCGGCTGGCTGCCTGATTTGGTAGGTTACAAAGCCACTTTGCACGACGGTAGCCGCCACAGAAACTTTCTGCATGAGCTTCGAGAATTCCTACGATCAGACGCATTGGGCCCCGGTAAAGCGGCGTGGCCCGCTGCCGACGTTCTATTACCACGAGCATTTCATGGAAATGCTCGAATTCGTCTCGAAACACTATTCGCATGTACTGCCGAAGCAGCATGCCGACCTGATCTGTCAGTTTCGAGCCTTGCCACGTCCCGCGCAGTGCCTCTATGTGCGCCTCGTCAATCGCAAAGGCAGGATCTTCGCCGCAAACAAGTTGCGATACCCGGAGCTCGGCGATACGCGATCCGTAGTGCGCAATCTGACTAACGAGGGCTGGGCGGGTGCTCCCCAGGAGCAGCACTATCTGCACGTGTTAAGCCACCTGACCAAGTCAGAAATCAGTCGCGTTTTACTACCCATGTACACCGGCATGAGCCGGTCGCTCAAGAAGGACGAGCTGGTCAGATTTGCGAGGGAGCACTGCTCTGCGAGCGAGTTCATGGCAAGGCTGAATACCGATCGTCTGCTGGTTCAGCGTCGTGTCGACGAAATTCGCTATGTGTTATTCCTGTATTTCGGTCGGGTACAGGATGGGCTTTCTCAGTTCACAATGCGCGATCTGGGTCTGGTGCGTACCCAGGACTTCGGTGAAAACTACGAGCCGCGTTATTCAGACCGGGTCGAAGCGCAACAAAACTACTTTTATTTGCTGCAGCTGCATCGATTGAATTCGGCTGACGCAGCGGGCCTGGCGAGGCTGGCCGACGACACCTCGAACTGGCCCGAACCGGACTTTGCGAGCAGCGCAAGCGCCAGGGACAAGCTTGCATATGCACTGGGTCGTAAGCTGGAGCGTTCTGGTGATTTGCCCGCTGCGCGGCCGGTATACGCGCTTGGCGAGTGTGCCAGATGCTCAGAACGCCTTGTTCGAGTCTTGTTGGCGCTTGATGAGCGCGGCGACGCGGAACAGCTCCTCCTGCGTTGCATTGAGAATCCGCGCAGTGAGGACGAGGCCATCATGGCCGAGGACTTGTATGCCCGAAAATTTCAGAAGAAACGCACGTCGACGCGCACAGACGAATTGCGGGCATCGGAGACTATCGATATTGATGAGGCCAACAGCGGTTCGCCCGAGCGTGCGGCTATTGACTACTTCACGCGGCAGGGACTTACGGCTTATCGCACCGAGAATCTGTTTTGGCGAACCTATTTTGGTCTTCTGTTCTGGGATGATTTGTTTGCTGATGACAATGCGACACTGCATTCACCATTTGACTTTCTGCCATCGTCACTGGCCGATGGCACCTTCTACACTCACAACGCGGAGCGGGTCGAGAGTCGTCTGGCCATCCTCGACGAGCCGCGGCTGTTGAAGAGGGAACTGCTCAGGGCAAGCACCGCCAACTATGGCAAGGCCAATGGCGTGTTTCGCTGGCGCCGATCGATACTGGATGCGCTGTTCGCGTTTATTGACCATGCGGCGCAAGAGCCAAGCCGGCGCATGCTGCGTCGACTGAGCCAGGCGTATAAAGACGCGCGCTACGGCTATCCCGACCTGTTGGTCCTTGATAAGGATGGCGCGCGCTTCGTAGAGATAAAGGCTGAGGGCGACCAGCTGCGGCAAAACCAGTTGCTGCGTCAGCAACAGCTTCGCGATGCCGGGTTCCGTGCTGACGTGGTCCGTATACGTTGGATTCTTGATCCAAACCAGGCGTACGTAGTTGTTGACGTAGAGACAACCGGGGGGCGCGGCGACCAGCATCGTGTCACGGAAATTGGTGCTGTAAAGGTGATCAACGGCGAGGTCGTCGACCGTTTCCAGACTTTATTGAATCCGCAGCGAGTAATACCCAGCGGCATTACGCGCCTGACCGGCATTTCGGCAGAGATGGTTGCCGACGCGCCGCTGTTCTCGGATATGGCCGATGATTTCGCGGCCTTGATGCAGGACGCTATCTTCGTCGCCCACAACGTAGACTTCGACTATGGCTTTATCGCGCGTGAGTTCAAGCGGCTCGGCAGGCCTTTTCGCCACCCAAAGCTTTGCACCTGTTCATCGATGCGCAAGCTATACCCCGGACACAAGTCCTATAGCCTCGCAGCGCTATGCGAAAACTATGGAATAGCGCTGCGGCAGCACCACCGTGCGCTCTGCGATGCCGAGGCAGCCGCAGAGCTATTGTTATTGATCAACGAAAAACGCGCAGCGCCATGCTGATTTCTAGCCGGGCTTGGGCGCGTATACCGTGCACCAACCCGTTCCCTTAACCGCTTTGCCAGGAAAGATCGAACATCCAGCCCACTCGTCGCTCGCCTTGCCCAGGTAAAGCGCGCAGTTTGAACAGGCCTGGCCGGCTTTGAAAAGCGGCTGCTTGGCGCCGTCGATACTGGCTGCATCGTGAACGTAGTTTAGTGATTTTGCCAGCGCATTGTCCTCACTGATCTGCGGCATACCGCTGGGCTTGGTGGGCGCAGCTTCTTCCGTCACCTTCGGCGCGTCCATCGCAGGCTTAGCATCAGTTTTGGGTGCAGCAGCAGCGGGTGCCTTGTCCTCGCCGCCAGAGCATGCGCTCAGACCCATGATGGGCATCAAAACAGCGCCACCACCGACAAGCTTCAGGAAACGACGACGTTGTTCTGTAATTTTGCGATCTTTCGACATTTCTTTCTCCCGGTTTGCGCAGCCTGCGCGAAAAGCAGGCTGAAAGTGAATTTTGGGAAAGAGCTGTATGAATTGCAAGGTCTCAACTCTACTTGGCGCGGTAACGGACTCCTGCTCTTCCTCTCACTGAAAAAATACGCTTCGTCAGTGTAGAGCATCGCGATGCTGTCAAGGTGAGGAGGAGTCCATTCCATTGCTTGCGGCCGTAAGCCTTCGGACTTCTTAGCTTTTTTCGTAATGCCAATTAGGCCATGTAACATGGCATTATGGTATTGATTCCAACAAAGACTTGGGTGCGAATGTGACCTGGAAGGCATTATTCATACCTGATTTTTAGGCTCTCTAATAGTAGTTGGACCTTATTGAAGGAATTTGAGATGTCTACGCGATTGTTTTCGTTCATCGGTGGCGACACAGGCCAATGGCGTGTCGCTAAAATCGAAGCAATAGTCGGGGAATCGCTGTCTGATGCTAGAAAGCTGGATATAGCTCCTGGTGCCGGAAGCTCATCCGATCCACGGGCGGCTTGGGTGCTGCGCGGAATAACCAGCAATGAACGCTATGTTGTTCGCGAGGAAAGGAACCAAATCGTGGCCAAACTGCTGGATCTAGGGCGGCCCGAAGCGACCTGCGCTGCGCTGATTTCAATACGAAAGAATGACGCTTGGTGGACGCTCACTCAGGACGAACGCCTGAATATTTTTCGAGAGCAGTCTAACCACACAAAAATCGGGCTTCAGTATTATCCTGAGTTAGCACGAAGACTTCATCACTGTCGAGATCTCTCGGAAAGTGAGCCATTCGATTTCCTTACCTGGTTCGAATATGAGCCCGCCGAAGAAGGGAGATTCAACAAACTGCTCGCCGCGTTGCGTGCAATCAAAGAGTGGAAATATGTTGAGCGAGAAGTTGACATTCGCCTTGTGCGCGAGGAAGTCTAACCACTCTCTGCAACGGACGACCATTGGCGTCCGCTATGCGCTTAACAGCCGCCGTTCGCGGCGCCAAGAATAGCGCCAGGGCGCTGTAGCCCAGAATCGTCCAAGCAAGACCATTTTTTTCTTGCTCGCGCGAAGTTCGGCCTGTAAAACTATCGTACCGGCGGGCCTGCCGCCTGAACATGACGAAAGGAATGCTCATGAAAAAAGCAATAAACGAACTACCGACTCGTCTCGACGCTGGCGGTGTCTGCTTTCAAGGCCAGGACTGGGGCAATATTAACGTCGCGCGTGTCCGGTTCCCTGCAGGGGCAGACGCTACTCCACTGCTCGAGGGAATGCCGGACAATCTCTGCCAGTGCCCGCACTGGGGAACCGTGGTCAAAGGCTCCATCCATGTGACCTATGCGGACGGCACTGAAGAGACGGTAAGCGCCGGCGAGGTTTATTATTGGCCGCCAGGGCACACGGTCAGGGTTGACGAGGACTACGAGGCAATCGAGTTCAGTCCGAGCGACCAGATGAGTGAGCTTATGGATCACCTTGAATCCAAGCTGAAAGGCTGAGCGGGCCCAATACCAGCAAGCATCACAAAATATGCTTTTGCGGCCTGTCAAATGGCTGACGTTTTTGGCGTATTGAACGACCGCTTCCAGTGAGAGCGGTTGTTGGTACCTGGTCGACCGACATCCAATTTAGAAAGCGGCCGTCAGGTCAGAATGGCTGAAAGGGGTTGCTACTGACCCAAAGCAGACATCTCAGTCGAAAAACTATTTTCTCGACAAGACGGCAAGCTAGGGACTAAGAATCGCCTAAACGGTTGCATCCAACCGTCCCGCCTGGTGCATATTGTTCGTATTACACGAATTGACGCGCCAGGATACTCCTTGGCACTGACCACGTATTAGAGTGCAAGCATGGCAAGCGATGACATCCGTTGGTTTACTGTTTTATGGCGGTTGGGGCTCTTTGTTCTGATTTTCGCAATTTTAAGCGGATTAGCAATCTCGCCCATAGCTACGGTTTTTTCGGACTGGGCAGGTGACAATCCGGCTCAAGCCCAACTTTATATGGACGTCGCCGGTGCGGTCGCGATCTTAGTAACTTCGTGGATCATGACTACTCTTGTGGACAAGCGCCCGTTCCTGACTATGGGATTGAGGCCCGAGCATGTTGTTCGCGATGTATCCACAGGTCTGACGATAGGAACAGCGTGGCTTGGAATATCCGTCGGGGTTCTGGTGGTTGCAGGATGGGCCTCACCCCAAGGCCAAGTAGTGTTTTCCGTCGGGGCGTTGTTGGTCGCGGGCGTGTCTGTATTTTTCAACGTGCTCACACAACAGCTACTGGTGTTCGGCTATGTCCTGCAAACGATTCGGGCAAAAGCCGGATTGCCAATTGCCGTTATTGCATCGGCGCTGCTATTCTCTGCGATTCACTCGGCCACATTCGAAGGCGCGTGGATTCCGCCAGTTAATGTATTAGGTGCAGGCCTCGTTTTTGGCCTTGCTTATGCAATCATCGGAAGCTTATGGTTGCCTATCGGAATTCATTTCGCCTGGAACATGCTGCTTGGACCAGTATTGGGTTTGACAATTAGCGGTACCGCTTCGCTAGGGCTGGGCTGGACCGCGCTCGAAATCGACGGACCCATAGCGTTCACCGGAGGCTCGTTCGGCATCGAGGGTGGGCTCATAGTGACATTCACAACTCTCGCGTTGACAGCGATCCTGATTCTGTTGCGCATTCGTCGCAGCGGTCGAGAGACACGGTAGGATCACATGGTGGACATGCGCCAATCGGAAGGATGACAAAATCGATAACGTCGATCATGTGAGCGTACGCTTTTATCCGTTGCTTTAACCGCCTATGAGAAGAAGACGGGGCAACAATATGAGTACGCGCCGAAACCAAGCTACGAGACATTTTCCAACAAAAGTGGCTGGCGCTAGCGGCCGCTCATGGCCGAAACCAGCTGCTGGCCTGGATGGATACTCAACGGCTAGTAATGATCCATAGCGGACGTGCGTGATGATCCGCTGGTTATAGGGATTGAAGTGATGACTGAAGAGAAACTGTCAGAGCCAGTGATGCAAGCGGTACGGTCTGGACACACCATTCGAGCGGTCAAGCAACTGCGCGCAGAAACAGGCCTTGGATTAAAAGAGGCAAAAGACATCATCGACCGTGAAATCACCGCCTATAGGAGTGCCAATCCGAATGCGCACATGATTCAGGAATCTTCCAGTTGGCCCAAATTGATCGTCGCTATCCTAATCGCCGCCGCCCTATACTGGTACTTGGCGAAGGGTAGTTGAAACTCCTTGAAACGTGTGGATTCGGTCGTCCGGAATGCGCCTCAAAGCTGCCGCTTAGCTGGAATTGGCGCCACTGTCTGCTACTGACCCAAAGCGGACGTTGCGAATTGTCAAAGGACGCTGCGTCGAATTTCGAGTTTCCAGCGGACGCCTAGCGGCCAGCAGTGAAAGCCGATTCAAGCCCATGACAAAAGGGGACATGCGTATGAACGTCGAAATTTCTGTATTGAGTATCGATAATCCTGTCTTTCAAACGTATCTGATTGCGGCAAGCATCATGATACTGAAGCTGATGCTGCAACCTTGGATGACTGTCGTGCGCATGATGAAGGTCGGTGGGGGATTCCGAAGTCCGGAGGATCTCAAGAAGACGCCTCTGAACCCCAACCCACAGCCAGCGCAGCTGGAGATAAATGAGTATGTAGATCGCTCGCGCCGGCTCAATTTGAACGATCTAGAGAGTATTCCCGGGTTCTTGGTTGCGGGCTTTCTATTCGTGCTCGTTGAACCGCCGTTGCTGCTTACACAAATATTGATATGGACATATGTGGCGGCTAGAGCAGCACATTTTGTCGCCTATACGACGGCGCAAATCCATGATCTCCGTGCATTCTGCTGGACCTGGAGTTCATTGTCAGTGATCGGCATGGCGATATATACGCTGACTCGGGCGCTCTGATCCCGTAAGACTTTGTGGATTGGCAACGGCCACTCCTGGCCGTTAGCTGCCTGTCAGAATGTTCATATTGACCGCCTTGGGATGTTCGCTCCTGGTGAAAGCAGACACTAGCGATCTCGCAGTGTCCGCTATGCGCCCGGAAGCGTCCTTTGGGCTAGAATGGCTGAAATGGTCTGCTACTGACCCAAAGCGGACGCTTGACTAGCAGTTTATTCTAAAGACGTTGAGCTCATCTTTCCCGCCTGTACGTAGGAGAATAAAGTGCCGAAAATTAGCGGATCATGTTTGTGTGGCAACGTCAGTTATGAATGTTCAGATGACCCGAGCATGACGGTGGTTTGTCACTGCAAGAATTGCCAGAAACAGACCGGCACCGCATTTTCAATTCTCATCGCCGTGCCCGAGGAATCAATATCTTTCACCGATAAAGGAAGTTTCTCTGAGTTCCTGGACTCAGGTGAGTCCGGCGGTGCCGTAAGACGTCGTTTTTGTGGGAACTGTGGTTCTCCGATCGTATCTATTGTCGAGTCTGCGCCGGGCACTGCATTTATCAAGGCGGGTACACTGGAAGACTGCTCTTGGCTTGAGCCGACGTTACACACTTGGTGCGATTCGGCCCAACCTTGGGTCCCGATTCCAGATGATACAGATAAAACCGCTCGGAGTAGGCCCTCGTAACCGTCCATTGCGAAGCCGGCGTTTTTGACTCTGAAGGGCTTCTTTTGGCCGACTCCAGCCGTTCGCCTGGTGATAGACTCAGAGGCTGGTACTGACCCAGAGCAGCCGTTCACCAGAAGGCAGAGAAACCACGATGAGTGAGTTGGAGACGAACAAGGCCAACGCGCAAGGGTTCTATGACTTGATGTTCAATGAGTGCAAACCGCGCGAGGCAATTGAGCGGTTCGTTGGTGATGAATACATTCAGCACAACCCTCACGTTGCGGATGGCAAAGAGGCGTTCATAGAATATTTTGAGCGGATGGCGGCAGAGTATCCGGGCAAGAAGGCGCACTTCAAGCGAGCTGTAGCCGAAGGAAATCTGGTTGTACTTCACTGTCATCAAGAATGGCCGGAAGACCAAGACTATGCGGGGATCGACATTTTCCGTTTCGACGAAAACGGAAAAATTGTGGAGCATTGGGATGTTTTGCAGGTAGTCAGTCCCGAGTCCAAGAACGACAACGGCTTGTTCTAAAATGACAGGTTTCGACTGGCCGCTCCTGGCCGTTAGCGGCCTGTCAGAATTTGCGAATTTCAATAAATTGAACGACCGCTTTCGGTGAAAGCAGACGTTTGCGATCACGGTTCATGAAATCGAATTTCTGCCCTCGAAATCCGGCATCTGAATGTCTGCTTTGCCCCCGAAACCGGACATTAGGCTAGACTGAACCGCAAGGGCTGCTTATGACCCAAAGCGGCCAAGGGTGAATGTCTGGGTAACAACGTCTTGTCGTCACTGGCGACACGTGGGAGCAACGAGGCGAAAGCATATGGCACCGGTATTGACGAATGTGGATCACCTTCACGTTGATGTG
>JABDNG010000079.1 GCA_013001045.1 Woeseiaceae bacterium
TGCACCCGCAGAGCACGGTCCGCTGTCGCGTCGCATCAATACCGTCGGCTATGTGAGTTTCGACGAAGAAACCGTGCATCACGTGCACACCAGGGTCGACGGCTGGATCGAAAACCTTTCGATTACCGCTACCGGTGATCCGGTATCCAGTGGGCAGGTACTTTTCGAGCTTTACTCGCCAACGCTGGTCAACGCGCAGGAGGAATATCTCGCTGTATTGAAAAGCCGTGATGCGGCGCTGCACAAGGCGTCCCGCGATCGGCTCGCCGCACTCGGCGTCACGCCGACAGAAATCAAGCGGCTCGACGCGGAACGCACGGTGAAACAGAGGATACGTGTCTACGCCGAATCGGATGGCGTGGTTGCCGATCTCGGCGTCCGCGACGGCATGTACGTCACCCCGGCAACCGAGTTGATGTCGATTGCCGATCTCGATCGCGTCTGGGTGCAGGTCGAAGTCTTCGAGCGACAGTCAGCCTGGGTCGAGGCCGGTCAGCGCGCTGAAGTACAACTCGACTACCTGCCGGGCAAGCGCTGGCAGGGCACCGTCGACTACGTGTATCCCGAGCTCGACCCGCATACGCGCACGCTGAAAGTGCGCTTGCGCTTCGACAACCCCACAACCGTTCTGCGGCCCAATATGTTTGCAAGCGTCACGATTTTTGGGACGCCAACGGACTCCGTAGTGCATGTGCCGAGGGAGGCATTGATTCGAGGTGGCGCGGTCGACCGGGTCGTACTCGGCGTGGGTGACGGCAGGTTTCGTTCGCAGGCGGTCGTTCCCGGCATTGAATCGGGCGATCGAGTGGAGATTCGATCGGGTGTCGCGCCGGACGATCGCGTCGTTGTCTCGGGACAGTTCCTGATCGATTCCGAATCGAACATCGGGTCGGCGCTGAAGCGACTCGACGGAAAAGAGAACTCGCCACCGGAAGCCATGGATCGCACCGATCATGACGAACCCGCTGATGATCCGCCGATGGATCACAGCATGCACACCGACGAGAGCATGCAATGATCGCCGCGTTGATACGCTGGTCGATCAGCAACCGCTTCCTGGTGTTGCTGGCGACCCTCTTCCTGGTCGCGTGGGGGATCTTCTCCCTGCGACAAACGCCGGTGGATGCCTTGCCAGACCTTTCTGATGTACAGGTCATCATCAAGACGTCGTTTCCCGGCCAGGCGCCCCAGGTCGTGGAGGACCAGGTTACGTATCCGCTGACCACCGCCATGTTGTCCGTGCCGAAGGCCGTCACAGTTCGCGGTTATTCGTTCTTCGGCGATTCCTTTGTCTACATCATTTTCGAAGATGGCACAGACCTTTACTGGGCTCGGTCAAGGGTGCTCGAATACTTGAGCCAGGTTGCTGGCCAGCTACCCGACGCGGCCAAGCCCGCCCTTGGTCCCGACGCGACCGGTGTGGGTTGGATCTACGAATACGCGCTGGTCGATCGCACCGGTCAGCACGATCTTTCCGAGCTGCGTAGCCTGCAGGACTGGTTCCTGAAGTACGAGTTACAGACTGTTCCGGGAGTGGCCGAAGTTGCCACGATCGGCGGCATGGTTCGGCAGTATCAGGTCGTCGTGGATCCTGACAAGCTGCGTGCATTCGGTATGCCACTGACAAAGGTCAGTATGGCCATTCAGGCCGGTAACCAGGAGGCCGGCGGCTCCGTTATCGAGATGGGCGAAGCCGAGTACATGGTACGTGCCACAGGCTATCTGCAGGGGCTCGACGACCTGGCGCAGATACCCTTGGGCGTAGACCCCAACGGCACACCGATCGTCCTGTCCGATATCGCCGAGCTGCGGATCGGTCCGCAGATGCGTCGCGGCATTGCCGAGCTCGATGGCGAAGGCGAAGTGGTGGGTGGCGTTATCGTCATGCGCTGGGGCGAGAACGCGCTGAAGACCATCGATGCGGTCAAGGAACGACTGGCCGAGCTCGAGCAAAGTCTGCCGGACGGCGTTGAGATCGTCACGACCTATGACCGTTCTGCGTTGATCGAGCGCGCCGTCGAGACACTGCAGGGAAAATTGCTGGAAGAGTTTATTGTCGTCGCGCTCGTGTGTGCCGCATTCCTGTTTCACCTGCGCTCCTCCGCCGTCGTGATCCTGAGCCTGCCTGTCGGCATACTCGTGGCATTCATCGTGATGCGGCTGCAGGGACTCAACGCCAATATCATGTCACTCGGCGGTATTGCGATTGCAATCGGCGCCATGGTCGACGCGGCGATCGTCATGATCGAGAACGTGCACAAGCACATCGAGAATGAACCGCTGACGGAAGAAAACCGCTGGCGTGTTATTGGCGATGCAGCGAGCGAAGTCGGAGCACCGCTGTTTTTCTCGCTCGTCATCATCACGCTGAGTTTTCTGCCGGTGTTTACGCTGGAGGCACAGGAAGGTCGCTTGTTCGCGCCGCTGGCATACACCAAGACCTATGCGATGGCTGCCGCGGCCGGACTTTCGATCACGCTGGTACCCGTGCTGATGGGGTATTTCATTCGCGGACACGTCACGCCGGAGCACAAGAACCCCATCAATCGCCTGCTGATCGCAATGTATGAGCCCGTTATCCATGGCGTGATTCGCTTTCCGCGCAGCACACTGCTTGCTGCCTTGCTCATTCTTATCGTCGGCTTGTGGCCGGCAACCCAGCTGGGTTCGGAATTCATGCCGCCGCTGGACGAGGGCGACCTGATGTACATGCCTACAACCTATCCCGGCGTGTCCATCGACAAGGCACGCGAACTTTTGCAACAGACCGACAAGATGATTCGCACCGTGCCGGAGGTAAAGAGCGTGTTCGGCAAGATCGGTCGCGCGGAAACGGCAACGGATCCGGCGCCGTTGACGATGATCGAGACGGTTATACAGTTCAAGCCCCGCGAGGAGTGGCGCGAGGGCATGACAACGGACAGCCTGCGTGCCGAACTCGACAGCATCGTCCAGGTGCCCGGCCTCACCAATGCCTGGGTGATGCCAATCAAGACGCGCATCGACATGCTGGCGACCGGTATCAAGACACCGGTCGGCATCAAGGTGTCAGGACCCGATCTCACCGTCATCGAACGTATCGGCCAGGATCTCGAACGCGTGCTCGCCGATGTGCGCGGCACGGCGTCGGTGTATTCGGAGCGAGTGGCAGGCGGGCGCTACGTCGACGTTGACATCGACCGTCACAGGGCTTCGCGCTATGGGCTCAATATCCGCGACGTGCAGGACATCGTGCGAACGGCGGTCGGCGGCATGAACGTAACGCAGACGGTGGAGGGACTGGAACGATACCCGGTGAACGTGCGCTATCCGCAACGGGTACGCAGCTCGCTGGAGGAATTGCGCTTGCTGCCGATCGTTACGCCACAAGGTGCGCGTATCGCGCTCGCAGACGTGGCCGACGTCGACGTCGTTGACGGTCCTCCGGTTATTAAGAGCGAGAATGCTCGCTTGAACGGCTGGAGCTACGTCGACATAACAGGTCGCGACCTCGGATCCTACGTCGCCGAGGCGCAGCAAACGGTCGCCAATCGCGTTGAATTGCCCGCCGGTTATTCCCTGGCGTGGTCCGGACAGTACGAATACATGGTGCGCGCGAAGGAACGCCTGTCCCTCGTCGGGCCGGTAACGTTGGCGATTATCGTTTTGCTGCTGTACCTCAACTTTCGGCGTTTCGCCGAGGTCGCGATCATCATGGGCACGTTGCCGATGGCACTGATCGGCGGCATCTGGCTTTTGTACCTGCTCGACTACGACCTGTCAGTCGCGGTCGGCGTCGGCTTTATTGCCCTTGCCGGCGTCGCCGTCGAAATCGGTGTCGTGATGCTCGTCTATCTCAACCAGGCGATACGCCGGCAAAAATCCGTTGCGGAAACGGAAGGTCGCGAACTGACCGACGAGGACGTTCGCCAAGCTGTCCTCGAGGGCGCGCTGTTACGCGTGCGTCCGATCATGATGACCGTTGCTGCAATCATCGCGGGTTTGTTGCCCATCATGCTCGGCGGCGGTACCGGTGCCGAAGTTATGCGCCGCATTGCAGCGCCTATGGTGGGCGGGATGATCAGCGCCACCGTGCTTACGTTGATCGTTATTCCAGCCCTGTTCTTGTTGTGGCGAGGCCGGGCGGCAACCCGATGAATTCGAGTCGGTGGACCGCGGCCTCGCGTACCGAAAGACCGTTGAACGGTCGCAAAGGAGAGAACAATGTTAAACCTCAAAGTCGTTTCCTTGTCCCTGGGCTTGATGCTGGCGATCTCTTTCGTCATCTGCATCGGCTGGGGGTTAGTCATGCCAGAAAGCCTGCACATGCACCGGTTTCTGGAGTTGGTGCTTCCCGGTTTCAACTGGCCCAGTGGTTGGAGCTTCGTGCTGGGCCTGGTGGAGAGCTTTCTCTTTGGCGTCTATTTCGGGCTCATTTACGTGCCGATCTATAACGCCCTGCACCGGCGCTGGGGTAGCGAACAAAAAGCTTGACCTTCCCATAATGGGAAGGTTTAGGATCGTACCGTGACCGTTAGTTGATGACGGTGAGCGGAGGGTAAATTCTATGAACATCGGACAAGCGGCGGCTGCCACAGGCGTGTCCGCGAAACGCATTCGGTATTACGAACAGATCGGGTTGCTCGACAGGGCGAAACGCAGTGCCTCGGGCTATCGGGTGTTTGACCGGGACGATCTGCACACATTGAGTTTTATTCGGCGGGCCCGCCGGCTTGGTTTTTCCGTGCCGAAGATCACGGCGCTACTCGAGCTGTGGCAAGACCAGGGCCGCAGCAGTGCCGACGTCAAGCGTCTCGTCGAGACACACCTCGACGAACTTCGGGAGAAGATCCGCGAACTCCAGGCGATGGTCGATACACTGCAGCACCTGGCCGATCGCTGCGACGGCGACAAACGCCCCGACTGCCCGATACTGCACGACCTCGAAAGGAGCGAATCATGAGCGCCGTTTATACCTGTCCGATGCACCCCGAAGTGAAGTCCGATCAGCCCGGCAGTTGCCCGAAATGCGGCATGGCGCTCGAGCGCGCTGACGTCACCGCGAAACGCACGCAGTACACCTGTCCAATGCACCCGGAGATCGTCCGCGATGAGCCTGGCAGTTGCCCCATCTGCGGCATGGCGCTGGAACCGGTCATGGTGAGTGAGGAAGAAGACACCTCCGAACTCGATGACATGACGCGCCGCTTTTGGGTGAGTGCCGTGTTGACGTTGCCGCTGTTCGTGTACGCGATGGGCGAGATGATTCCGGGCCAACCGCTGGAGCACCTGTTGCCGGTTGCATGGCGCCAGTGGCTGCAGCTGGCGCTGGCTGCGCCGGTCGTGTTGTGGGGCGGCTGGCCGTTTTTCGTGCGTGGCTGGATTTCAGTCCGCACGTTGAATCTCAACATGTTCACGCTGATCGCGCTGGGCGTTGGCGTGGCGTTCGTCTACTCGTTGGTTGCGACGGCATTTCCCGGAATTTTCCCCAATGCATTTCGAAATCACGCCGGCGAAGTTGCGCTTTACTACGAAGCGGCGGCAGTCATCACGACGCTCGTCCTGCTCGGCCAGGTGCTCGAGCTGAAGGCGCGAAGCCGAACGTCGGGTGCCATTCGTGCGCTGCTGGAACTGGCTCCGCCAACCGCCCGGCGAATTGCCGATGACGGCAGTGAGAAAGAAGTATCACTCGACGACCTCGCCCCCGGCGATCGCCTGCGAGTAAAGCCCGGCGAGAAGGTTCCGGTCGACGGCAAGGTGACCGAGGGACACAGCTCCGTCGACGAGTCGATGATTAGCGGTGAGCCGATTCCGGTTGAAAAAACTGCCGGCGATGACGTCGTTGGCGGCACCGTTAACGGCACCGGCAGCCTGATTGTGGAAGTGACTCAGGTCGGCGACGACACGCTGTTGTCGCAGATTGTGCGCATGGTTGCCGAGGCACAACGGAGTCGCGCCCCGATCCAGAAGCTGGCGGACCTCGTGGCCGCTTGGTTCGTGCCGTCCGTTATCGTGACGGCCATCGTAACCTTCGTTGTCTGGTCCATTTGGGGACCCGAGCCCGCAATGGCCTATGCCATCGTCAACGCGGTTGCCGTGCTAATCATCGCCTGTCCCTGTGCGCTCGGACTCGCGACTCCGATGTCTATCATGGTCGGCACCGGCAAGGGTGCCCAGCACGGCATACTCATAAAGAATGCCGAAGCGCTGGAGACCTTCGAGAAAGTCGATACGGTCGTGGTCGACAAGACTGGCA
>JABDNG010000115.1 GCA_013001045.1 Woeseiaceae bacterium
GCCTCAAAACGACCCGCCAGGTCACGAATGAGCTGTTCAACGGTTTCCGGCTGATTGATCGTGTCGGTCATTGATTGATCGTGCCAGTCATGGTGAGATTGCGTCGGAAAGTGCGAATGCGACGGCGAATCTATCACGCTCGCAACACAACTGCCTGTAGAATTACGACCACTTCGTTCTGACGCGCACATTGAAAAACACACATGGGTCCAAGAAATTTCATCGTTGCCATTGTCCTCGCGACCGCTCTGTCCGCGGGCATCTTCGTCGCAACACGTCTGCAGGCGCCGGCGACCTTGAATATCGGCTTTGTCCTGCCGGCGCCGACACCACTGCCAGAGTTCGCGCTCCTCGATCAGTCCGGCGTCGCCATCACGCGTGACGCGTTTCGTGGCCACTGGAACCTCGTCTTCTTCGGCTTCACCCACTGTCCGGACATATGCCCGGCCACCCTGCAGATACTTGCCGCCGCCAGGCGGGAGCTGCAGGCTGCCGGCCAGGACCCGCTGCCGCGCATTGCGCTCGTCAGCGTCGACCCGGAACGAGACTCGCCAGAGCTGATCGGACAATATATTGATAATTTCGGCGACAATAACCTGGGTATAACCGGCAACCTCGAGGAACTGACGAAACTGGCGTCCGGCCTGGGCATCTATTTCGAAAAGCAGGCGGGCGAAGGTGGAGCCTACTCGGTAGACCACACTGCCGCCGTGCTGCTCGTCAATCCCGATGCTGAGTTTCACGCACTGTTCAGTGGCCCGCACCGCGTCGAAAACTACGTTCACGATCTACCCTTGATCATGGCAGGCAGCTGATGCGCACGACTATCCTGCTGACCGCGCTATTTATTGGCGCCTGTGGTGTGGAGCCGCAGCCACCGCTCGTTGCAACGGAAGTGGTCGTCACGCGGCCGATGCCGGGCATGGCAATGAGTGCGGCCTACCTGTCCCTGACCAATAATACGGATCAGCCAATTCACATCTCGCGTGTCACCAGCGCACAGTTCGAGTCGGTTCAACTGCACGAATCAAGCATCGAAGACGGCGTTGCGCGCATGCGTGCGATTCCTGTGCTCCAGATTCCGGCTGGAGAAACCGCGACGCTTGAACGCGGCGGCAAACACCTGATGCTGATGCGCCCAAGGGGCACTTTCGAATCTGTTTCGCTGCAATTCTTCGACGACGATGACCTTATCCTGAACGTCGACGCCAACGTCCAAGCAATTGCCAATTGACTGTTACGCCGAAGAATGAAACAGATTCTTGAAAGTGCTTTCGTAGCCCTTCAATACCTGCTGCCGAGACACTGGCTCACGGCAGTCATCTATCGCGTCGCGCGGATCAGAAACAAGCGCGTCAAGGACGTCCTGATCACGCGATTCGTCAAGCTCTACGATGTCGATACCGACGAGATAAAGCTCGAACTGCCAGGCGGCTTCGCAACGTTCAACGACTTTTTTGTGCGCGAACTGAACGACAACGCCCGCGAGATTGACACTGACAAGCATTCCATCATCGCACCGGCCGACGGCACCGTGAGCCTGGCGGGTTCGCTATGCGCAAACAGTCTCTTGCAGGCAAAGGGGCTCGAATACACCCTCGACGATTTATTGGCAACAGACCTCGACGAATCTCTTGCATACGTTGACGGTCGCTTTGCGACCATTTACCTCGCGCCCTATAACTATCACCGCGTACACGCGCCCTTCGACGCTGAGCTTGTCGCGGCGCGATACGTACCCGGCGATCTCTTCAGCGTCAACGAAGCAACCGTATCGAAAGTCGCCGGCTTGTTTCGCCGAAATGAGCGGCTCGTCATGCATTTCAAGACCGCGAGTGGGCCCGCTGTGCTCATACTGGTCGGCGCACTGAACGTCGGAAGTATCTCTACGCCGTGGTCAGGCGAAATTCGGCCGCGTAAAGCCGGTAGTGTCGACGCGATCGCCTTATCGGGACACGATACGCGTGTTCTCAAAGGCGACCTGCTGGGCTGGTTCAACATGGGTTCCACCGTCATCCTTTTGCTGCCTGACGGCGGCTTTGAGTGGCATGCTGCACTCGAGCCGGGTCAAACCTTGCGTATGGGTCAGTCGATCGGAACCTATACGGTGGCCGAACGATAATGGACTGGCGACCGGCCGCCGGTGTGCAGGCCGCCAGGGACAGGGCGGCCATGATCCGGCGCGTGCGCGACTGCTTCCGCGCATCGAACGTGCTGGAGGTCGATACGCCGGCCTTGAGTCCTTTTGCGGTGAGCGATCCGCAAATCGAAAGCCTGGAGATTCGTCAGAGTCTCGTCAGCCAACGGCCTATGTTCCTGCACACGTCGCCCGAGTTCTGCATGAAACGTCTGCTCAGCGCAGGCTATCCCGACATCTTCTCAATTTGCCGCGTTTTCCGCGACGGCGAATCCGGCAGACAGCACCAGCCGGAGTTTACGATGATCGAATGGTATCGCCGAGGACTCGGATTACGCGAAATCGTCGATGACACGCTGGCCCTGATCGACGCCGCGGTAACGAGTGAGACGCTCAGCGAAAACACGGTGACTTACGATTACCGCGATGCGTTTCTGCGGCACGCCAGGGTCGACCCGTTGACCGCCACGATCGACGCACTCGCGAATGCCGCGCGCGCCGACAACAGTCTTGCAAAGTCTGTCGGCAACGAACGCGATGACTGGCTGGACCTTGTTTTCGCAACACGGATTGTGCCTGCCTTCGAAAAAGATCGGCTGACCGTCGTGCAGCACTACCCGGCGAGTCAGGCCGCACTCGCCCGCTGCTGTCCCGATAATGCGCAATGGGCGGATCGGTTTGAGGTCTTTTTCGGTGCCGTCGAACTCGCTAACGGTTACGTCGAGTTGACCGACGCCCAGGAACAACGAGAGCGCATCGAAGCGGATAATGAGAATCGCCGCCGTCGCGATCGCAGGGTGCGCCCTTACGATAGCGCGCTGTTGGCCGCGCTCGAAGCCGGCTTGCCGGCCTGTGCTGGCGTCGCCGTCGGCCTGGAGCGCTTGCAAATGATCCAGGACAGGACCGACGATATACGCGATGTGATCACGTTTTCCTTCGAGGCAGGTGCATGACAGGTTCCGACTATGAATTACTCGACTCGCAGCTTCGCGCGCTGCTCGACGATGAGTCCGACGCACTCGCATCGGCCAGTAATTTCGTCGCGCTTCTATACAACGCGATGGACGACGTAAACTGGCTCGGTCTTTACGTTCTGCGCGGCAACGAGTTGGTGCTGGGGCCGTTCCAGGGGCAACCGGCGTGTATGCGCATCAAGCTGGGCGACGGCGTTTGCGGTACGGCCGCGTCGATGAGGCGAACGCAACGTGTGGCGGACGTCCATGAATTTCCAGGCCATATCGTTTGCGATGCGAACTCGCGCTCCGAACTCGTCGTACCGCTGATCGTCAAAGAGGAGTTAGTAGGCGTGCTCGATATCGACAGCCCGTCGCTCGCGCGTTTCAGTGAAACAGACCAGCTTGGGATCGAAAATCTCTGCGCTACCTTTTGCCGACAACAGAGTTCTCGAGAGCGTTTTATTTGACGCGGGAAACGTACTCGCGTGAGCGCGTGTCAACCTTGACGACTTCGCCTTGATCCACAAACAGGGGAACCCGTATCACGGCACCGGTGGATAAAGTCGCCGGCTTGACGCCGCCACTGGCCGTATCGCCCTTCACTCCAGGATCTGTCTCCGTGATCTCAAGTTCCACGAAGTTGGGCGCATTTACGATTATCGGTGAATTGTTCCACAGCGTGATGCCGCAAATATCGCCATCCGTAATCCAGTCTTTGGCATCGCCCACCGATTTTTCATCGGCAGCATATTGTTCAAACGTATCCGCGACCATGAAATGCCAGAACTCGCCGTCGGTATAGAGATATTGCATCTCCATATCCATTACGTCGGCCGCTTCGACGGACTCGCCCGACTTGAACGTCTTGTCGACCGTCTTGCCGGTCTTGAGATTGCGTATGCGCACGCGGTTGAACGCCTGGCCTTTGCCCGGCTTTACAAATTCATTTTCCACGATGATGCAGGGATCGCCGTCGATAATAATGCGTAGCCCGGATTTGAATTCACTGGTGCTGTAATTCGCCATGTTTCTCGCCTTGATCACCGTCCGCCCGCCGGCGACGAGGCGCTATCATACCTAAGTCTCTACACCACGCCAGCCGCATTTTCGGGGCCGATTGTGCCCAAAAAGGGCTGAAACTTGATCGAAGTCACGGTTTTGAGACCCCGGTCGCGACTAGCGGCACCATTATGTCTAGACTTCGTTAACAGAATACGGACATCACGAGACAACCCGCCGTTGCCAAGGATCTGCATTTGAACGGGCGCCACAGCATATCTATCGCCGTCTTGACGACAAATCAGGATGACGTCCAGCTGATAAACAGTACGCTGCGCGACGCAGGTCATGCGGCTCATTGCCATTGGATTCCGAGCCCCATTCAATTGGCTGACACGCTCGCGGCCGAAAACGTCGAACTCCTCATTCTGAATTGCGATCGCTACCCTGACCCGATTCGCCAGGTCGTGAAACAGAAAGATCGCTATAACCCGGAAATTCCGGTCATAGCGATGCAAAACGAGGCAGAGGAATCGAATATCGAAAGCGCGATGCGCGCCGGCGCCTGTGATCTCGTTTCCTTGCGTCTCAAGCAACGGCTTCAGTCGGTTGTCTCACGCGAACTACGCGCGCTGCGCATCGAGCGCGCGCTGAATTCGACGTTGCAATCCGCGACAGAGTACAAACGACAGCTTAAAGATCAAATGGACGCGTCGAGCAGTTCGATCGCGACCGTGCAGGAAGGGATATTTGTCGATGTAAACGACGCTTGGCTGCAGACCTTCAGGGCCAAAGACAAGGATGAGCTTCTTGGCATGCCGGTCATGGATAACTTCGAGTCAGAAAGCCAGGCGGCTCTCAAAGGCGCGCTGGTCGCGACGATGCAGGGCAAGTGGCAAAAAGGCGAAAAACTCATCGTCAAAGCGGATGTCGACTCAGGTGTCGCCGAGGAGCTGCATTTGCAGTTCAGCAAGATCGATAGTGACGATGGGCCATGCGTACAAATTCGAATCGCGCCACAACTCAGAGTCGCTGAAGAACCGACGAAACTCGTCCACGATGCGCTCAAGCGCGATCCGACGACGCTGTTCTTTCACCGCGCCCAGTTTCTCGAACGCATCACGAAGCGGCTACGACGTAAACCGGCGTCCGGAACTCACTGCCTCGTTTACGTCCGACCGGATAATTTCAGGTTACTCAAAGACGAGATAGGCATACTGAATTCCGAAGAGGTACTGAGCCAGTTCGCCGAGGAAATTCGCAAACGCCTGCACCCGCGCGACGTTGCGGGGCGTTTCGAAGGCACCGCCATCATGGTGTTGCTCGAACGTGGCAGCGCACGCGATGCGCAGGTCTGGGGCAATCAGCTCGTTGACCATGTAAGCAGCATAACGTTTGACGTTGAGGATAAGTCGACGACCATGACCTGCACGGTCGGCGCCTGCGCCGTCAGCGAAGTATTCGGCAGTCTCGAAGAGTTCATTGCAGCGACGGTTGATGCCCACAAGCTCGGCGTTCAGGCCGGCGGGAATGCATCGTTCCTTAGCGAAAGCGCCGAGGAAGACACGAAGCAACGGGAATTCGACGCAATCTGGGTGCGGCACCTGAAGGCGGCGATGATGGAAGACCGTTTCCGGCTGGCGCAGTTGCCGATCGCCGGGCTGCGCAGTGATTCGGTACAGATGTTCGATCTATTGGTGCGCATGCTCGACGAGCAGGGTAATTCGGTGCTGCCTTCCGAGTTCCTGCCTGCTGCTGAACGCAACAACATGATGAAGAACATCGATCGCTGGATGCTCAAGGCCGCGATGCATTTCTGCAACAAGAACAATGCGGACCGCGTTTTTGTCCGGCTCTCGGAGCAATCGCTCACCGATCCTTCAACCGCAGTGTGGATCGAACAGAAACTCGACGAAGACGGTTTTGACTGCTCACGGCTGGTCATCCAGGTACCCGAACGCGATGCGGCGACGCACATCAAGCAGACTCAATTGATCGTTAACCATGCCCGCAAACTCGGTATCGGATTCGCTCTGGAACACTACGGCATTGACCAGGCACGTTTTCAGATTCTTGATCTGTTGAAACCCGACTACATCAAGGTCGACGGCGAACTCATGCACACGCTGATGACCGACCAGGAAATGCAGTCCGCCGTAGGAAGAATTGTCGCTGCTGCGAGTAAACGTAACATCAAGACAATTGCCGAGCGCGTGGAAAATGCCAACGCCATGGCCGTGTTATTTCAACTAGGGATTGACTTCATGCAAGGCCATTATGTTCAGGAGCCCGAAGTCGTGCTCGAGGACACCGATAGCGTGTCGCCCAGCACGCTCAGCGGGCTCGCAGCCGCAAACGGCCGCTAGGAAAGGACTTTTTTTTCGCTACTTCGAAAGTGTGATCCGTTTCACACTCTCGGCCCAGAACCAGCCGCTAACCACCACATATTGTCAAAACATAGAATGGCGTCATGTTTTCAAGATGAATCAGACCGTAATCTGTGTCCGACTATGCAATCGGGGTACCCGACAGTGAAACACGCACCATCCAGGAAAAACCGAACGAAACGCCCTTCAATGCGCGCGCAAAAATCATTGCTGCCCCTGGTAGCGGTGGGTGGCAGCCTGGTTGCATTGCCCGCCAGTGCGCTGGAACTCGGTGACGTGACCGTGCAGTCACGGCTTGGACAGCCACTGCGTGCCAGCATCGCTTACGCGTTGGCTCCGCACGAGCAGATTTCGGACACTTGCGTAACGCTAAGCGCCGGCGCCTCGTCGAGCGGCCTCCCCGGTATTGGTCGCGCGACTCTTAGCATAGCCAACGGCAGCATATTGTTAACGGGCAGAGCACCGATCCGCGAACCCATGGTCGCCGCGCACATCGTCGTCGACTGCACTTACACCGCGAACCTCAGCCGCGAGTACATGATGTTCATCGATCCGGCCGAGCCGGTCGTCAATCAGCAGCCCGCGGCACAGACACCGTCTGCGGCGACGTCGGCGCCGGTCGTAGCCGCGACCGCCGCGAGTCCGACACCTGCGGCCCCCCGACGCGCAGCAACTACCCGGCCTGTCAACACCGCGCCGATCGGCAAGTCGACACGTTACCGGGTCAACTCCGGTGATTCCTTATCGCGCATCGCCGAGCGCATCGAAAACCGCCCTATCGGCCTCTGGGCCGCAGTCGACGTGATTTTCGCGGCGAACCCCGATGCATTCATGGACAACGACCCAAACAAACTTAAAGCCGGCAGCTGGCTGACGATTCCGAGTTTCGATGGTAGCGAACCGGTCGTGTCGGTTGGCAGTGCACCGGTCGTGTCGGTTGGCAGCACCGCGGATCGCGTTCCCGAAGCGCGCACCGCAGAAGTGCCCGCAGCGCAAGCGCCTGTCGCGCCAGCTGTGGATAAACCCGTCGATAGCGGCGCGACGATCGCATCGATCGATCCCTATGCGGCGAGTCGCGACGAAGCACAAGTCGCAGCTCCTGACGCGACAGGCGATTTGAGCCCTGCAGACGTCGTTCTGGATACTGACAACCCGTTCGTTGATCTCGGTGACACTGCAACGGCTGACGTCGTCATTCCGGACACCGAACTTGCCGGACCGACCACCAACTCTTCATCGCCCAACGTACCGACCGCGATCATTACCACCAGGGAACAGGGATATTCATCGTCGTGGCTGGTGTGGCTCGCAGGCAGCGGTCTCGCAATCATCATTGGCCTCTTGCTGTTTGGTCGCGTCTTCCGGGGCCGACCCAGCTCGGCGCCAATTGCGCCGGCGGCTGACGACCAGCCCGCCCGCCGCGCGACGGACCAGCCCTCCGGCAGCCACCCGACACTTTCCGATGGCGATGTCGACGATGACTCGCCGACCGAAGAAAATCTCGAGCTGGACGCCGATCTTGTTATGGGTACCGGACTCGAGGTCGGTTCGCACGTGGACAAGACCGGGGACTTCGACTTTGGGTCAGCGACGGCGGTCGATATCGAACTGCCTTTCGAGCCCGAATCGTCAGTGATGGCAGGCGATACCGACATGATTACGTCCGTACGCACGGACGAAAACACAATACTCGACAGCGAAATACTGCCCGATGACGAAGACTATGACCTCTCAGTCATCCTCGACGCCACGAAGATGCCGCAACCCGACGACATTACGGAACGCGACCTTCAGGCTGTCGAAGTCAGCGCCGACGGTGACACTATTTCGACCGACAGCTACACGATCAACGGCGAAGCCGATTTTGAGGCGCTCGAAATCCTCGAACGGGATTACCAGGACGAATTTACGGCAACGCAAGCGCTGAATGTCGAGATTGCGCGTGCCGCGGCCCAGCTCAGCAAAGACGTCGGTGAGGACACTCCGGACGAAAATACTGGCTTGACCGTCGCGATGCCGCCACGCTCGCCCGCTGAGGAGCTGGACCCGACCGCCGAGATGCCGATGGGTGGCGAGGACCTGGTCGACCTGGACGCGACCGGCATCAACGAGACGGCCACGGTCAACATGACGGCCGACGACTACACGCTCGAGATGCCATCTGCCGACAACGACGATGAAACGCGGGAAATGCCGTCCGCCGACAACGACGACGAAACGCGGGATATGGAACACCGCGGCGAAAAGGCCAAGAGTAAGGCGGGCTGAACCCGGCGCGAGCGCTGAATCGCGGCCTAGTCGATACCGACAAGGCGCACGACTTTGCGCCACCCCTTCGGTAACAGGCTGCCACGCAGGGCCCGATCCCCGTAATAGTCGTCAATATCGTCCCACTTGATCGTCATCACGCGCGTTCCCGTGTGCACCTGCAGGTTGCCGTCCTCGGGCACTACGGTGGCCGCAACCATGGTTTCTTCGCGGCCCTGATATTTTTTGGCTGGAATGTTGATGAGCTTGTTGCCCTTGCCCTTGGCGAGCTCGGGCAGCTCCTCCATCTCGAATATCAAGAGACGCCCAATCGAGCTGACGGCCGCAATCAGGCATTCCCTGCCAGCTGGGACCGGCGCCGGCACAACGGCCTTGCCGCCAGCGGGCACCCGCAAAATCGCCTTGCCTGCCTTGTTGCGTGACACGAGGTCGCCGAGCGTCGCGATGAAGCCGTAACCCGCGTCGCTTGCAAGCAGGTACTTCTGCTCCGTATCGCCGATCATCGCGCCACAAAATGCGGCGCCGTCGGGTGGCTTGAAGCGACTCGACAGCGGCTCTCCCTGCCCACGCGCCGACGGCAACGTTCCTGCGATTACGCTGTAAACGCGCCCGGTACTATCGACAAACATAGCGAGTTGATTGCTGCGTCCCTGTGCGGCAGCGAGGTAGCTATCGCCGGAACGATAATTCAAGGTCGTCGGGTCGATCTCGTGACCCTTTGCCGCTCGCGCATAGCCGGCTTGAGACAGGACGACGGTAACTGGCTCGCTGGCGACCAGTTCGGTCTCGTCAAGCGCTTGCGCAGCGCCACGCTCCACGATTTCCGTACGCCGATCATCGCCATACGCTTTCGCGTCTTCGAGTATCTCTTTCTTGATGAGCGTTTTCAGGCGCGCCGCGCTTTTCAACGTTTTTTCCAGTACATCACGTTCTTGCCCGAGCTCGTCCTGCTCGGCACGAATCTTCATTTCCTCGAGCTTGGCGAGATTCCGCAAGCGCAGGTTGAGGATAGCTTCTGCCTGGATATCGCCGAGCTTGAAGCGCTTCATGAGCACCGGCTTTGGTTCGTCCTCTTTACGAATTATTGCGATCACTTCGTCGATGTTCAGGTACGCAATCAGCAGGCCGTCGAGCACATACAGGCGATCATTAACGATCTGCAGGCGATAGCGGAGGCGTTTTTTTACCGTGTCCTTGCGGAAGGTGAGCCACTCTTTCAACATCTCGAGCAAATTGAACAAGCGCGGCTTGCCGTTCAATGCGATGACGTTCATGTTCACGCGCACCGTTCGTTCGAGCGATGTTGTCGAAAACAAGTGCGACATCAGCTGCTCGACATCGACGTCGCGCTTTTTGCTGATCACGAGACGCGTTGGATCCTCGTGATCCGACTCATCTCTCAGGTCGTCAACCTGTGGCAATTTCTTGTTGCGCATTTGCGCCGCGATCTGCTCAAGAATCTTGCTGCCCGATATCTGATGCGGCAGTGAGTTAATGATGATGTCCCCGTTTTCGATCGTGTAGGACGCGCGCAGACGCAGCGTGCCGCCGCCCGTCGTATACATGTCCTGGATTTCGTCACGGGACGAAACGAGTTCCCCGCCCGTCGGATAATCGGGACCCTTGATGTGTTTCATGAGTTGCCTGACGGTCGCCTTCGGTTTGTCCAGCAAATGCACCAGGGCGCTGGCGACTTCATTGAGATTGTGGGGCGGCACGTCGGTCGACATACCGACGGCGATCCCGGTCGTGCCGTTGAGCAACAGGTTCGGCAGCCGCGCCGGCAGTACGACAGGCTCGCTCATCGTGCCGTCGAAATTCGGCACCCAGTCCACCGTACCCTGACCGAGTTCCTGCAGCAGGCTCTTTGCGTACGGTGTCAGTCGGGACTCCGTGTATCGCATCGCGGCAAAGGACTTGGGGTCGTCCGTTGAACCCCAGTTACCCTGCCCATCGATCACCGTGTAGCGATACGAGAAGTTTTGCGCCATCAGCACCATGGCTTCGTAACACGCGGAGTCGCCGTGCGGATGGAACTTGCCGATGACGTCACCGACAGTACGCGCCGACTTTTTCGGCTTGGAGCTGGCGGAAAGACCGAGCTCGCTCATCGCATAAATAATGCGTCGCTGCACGGGCTTCAGGCCATCGCCGATTTGCGGCAATGCGCGGTCGAGAATCACGTACATCGAGTAGTCGAGGTAGGCTTTCTCCGTGTAGTCCTTGAGCGCCTGTTGCTCCACGCCCTCGAGATTTAGACTGTTTTGCATACTAGGGCCTTTATACGGTCAGCCGGTCGTCGCGGCGCCGTCCATTTTTTCGCGAGGCAAGACGCGGCGAGTGCCGCGTAATACGATTACTCAAGCGAGCCGCAACGCGGCCTTGAGGAAAAATGGCCACGCCCCGTCGGGTTGCGCCCAAAATGCGCCCTGAAGGCGTTACTCGTTGTTCATTTGGTACCACCAAAGCTCTCTCCTCGCGCCTTTTCATGGCGCATTTTGCATACAACGCCGCGACCGGCTGACCGTATACAGGCCCTGCCCCTATACTTCGGCGAGATCGCCCTTGGTCTCAAGCCACCTGCGACGATCTTTGGCACGTTTCTTGGCGAGCAACATGTCCATGAGTTTCTCTGCATTGTCTTTCGCGCTGACCGTCAGCTGCACCAGGCGTCGCGTGTCACTATTCATTGTGGTCTCGCGAAGTTGCGACGGATTCATCTCGCCCAGTCCCTTGAATCGTGTCACGGAAACCTTGCCGCGTTTTTTTTCGGCTTCTATACGGTCGAGAATGC
>JABDNG010000127.1 GCA_013001045.1 Woeseiaceae bacterium
TGCCGAGATCCAGCAGACTTCGTCGAATGGCTTCGCAAACGCAGATGATGCGGTCCAATCGCGGATTCAATAGATACAACCAGGATTGCGGGCTCCAGTACGCAATGTTGCCGATAATCCCGCGATAGGCCACGAGCTTGATGTCGATTCCTATCGACGCCATCAGCCCGTTCATCGTGGCGCGCTTGTCGAGCATGTGCAGCACATCATATTTCCCGCGCTTTAGCTCGCCGCGGACAAAGCGGATGCAGGATGGGCTCAACTTCCACTTGAGCACATGCGGGATCGTCGGCACGCCGGCTGCTACGAGGGCATCGTAGTTGACGGTACCCGGCCAGGTAATTACCGTGATATCGATTCCCACACGGTGCATCTCGATGAACGAACCGGTCTCAGCGGGATCACTTTCGCCATTGACGCAAAGTACGCGAATGGACCTGTTCATCGACGAACTCGTCAAAGTTAGCGCAGCTCCGACGTCGGCAGGTAGCGTGTCTTCTTGTCGAATACAACGACCGAATCATAGAAAGCGATGCTGGCGAGGTTGGCGGCCAGGTAACTGAGCTTCAGCTCATGCACGGCTTCCGGATGTCCGTGGCGAAAATGTGTCTCTTTACGATTGAAATACGGTTCGTGCAATAAATCGACCATCTGCTTGGATAGGTCAATGAACGTATCTTCACTGTCTACGTGCTTGAGCCAGTAGTTTGTATGTACATCTTCCACCATGTAGCAGCCGCCGTCTTTCAATGCGGGACGGAACAGCGCACCAAAGCTGATATTCTGATGGTGCGTCTTGTGGCTGCCGTCATCGAGAATAATATCAAACGGGCCAAATTCTTCGTTGACCTCGGCAAGAAAATGGGGATCAGCCTGACTGCCTATCCTTACAAACACATTCCGGTCAGCAATCTCATGGTCTTTACAGGTCTTGTCGATATCGATGCCGACAATGGTTGAATCGGGATGAAAATAGTCTTTCCACATCCGCAGCGATCCGCCGCGATATACGCCGATTTCAAGCATCTTGATCGGGCGATCAAGATACTGGCCGAAGTGTTTTGTGTAAATGTCGAAATAATGATGCCACTTGTGAACATTCGTATCGGCAGAAAAAATGTCAAACAATGGGTTCACCGGCGTTTCGCTCGCCTCAACTACAGAGACCTTTTCCGTGAGCTCGGCCGGAAAGGCATCCGACGTCGCCAGCGACTTGTCAGACAGCAACGTCGGCGCCTTTGTGATCAAGAGCCCGAACTTGATGAGCAGTTTGTTAAGCAGTTTTCTCATGGGATTCCCGACGCGCCAGTGCTCACGAAGTAAGCGGTAGCGGAGTGAGTCTGGAGCAAATCATGCCCGAAACCGGGCCAAAAATCAGTCGAATTAGCGATCTTCCGGCTGTACCATTCTTCCCTGGCGAGTCATTGGGCACGAGCAGGGAGGTATTGGTGCAAATACTGTTGACGGGTGGCTCGGGCCTTCCGGGAACTGAAATTCTGAAGGTATGCACCAACTTGCTGGCCCGCGCTGCACGATTGTCGACTATGCCGTTGCAAGGACTCCCAGCGTGAATAATGTCAGGCTCAGCGGCTCGCCGCGCAACTCATCTGTCGCTACGTCGGCGCATCTCGAGATGCGGGAATCACTCGATGACTAGCCGCGGAATCATTCGTGAAATCACGCACTGTCGAATCTGCGGTAATGACAAGCTCGTGAAATACCTGGACCTCGGCATGATGCCGCTGGCCAACAATCTCGCTGACTCGGTCGCTGAAGCAAAAGCCATGCAACGGTATCCGATGCAGGTGCTCTATTGCCGCGATTGTTCCCTGTCGCAACTTTCGGTCGTCATTGACCCGAGAGAACTGTTTTCGAAGTACGCCTATCGCTCGTCGATTAATCGGGCCTATCTGCGCCACTGTCGTGAGATGGCCGTATCCGTCGGCGATTCGCTGGGTCTGCGAGAGGGCGACCTGGTGGTTGATATCGCCGGCAATGACGGCGCGCTATTGTCGGTCTTCAAGGATGAGCTGGATGTGCGAGTGGTCAATGTTGATCCGGCTGAGAACCTGGCGGCCATAGCCGACGCTGCGGGCGTGCCGACGATCACCAGCTTCTGGGGTGCTGACGTTGCCAGGCGGGTTGTCTCAGAATATGGCAGGCCGAAACTGATTACTGCGACGAATGTTTTCGCGCATGTCGATAATGTGCGAGATTTCGTCGCCGCAGCCAAAGACTGCCTGGATGACGATGGCGCATTGATGCTCGAGTTTCCTTACGGAGTTGATTTCATCGAGCATCGCGAGTTCGACACGATCTACTTCGAACATCTGAGCTACGTGTTGCTCCGGCCGGTCAATCGCCTGGTAAAAACCGTCGATATGCAGATATTTGACGTTCAAAAGCAGAATATCCACGGTGGCAGTGTGCGAGTTTTCATCGGTAAGCAAGATGCTCACGAGGCTCGGCCGTCGGTGGCCGAGTTCATTGCGAAAGAAGCCACGGATGGATATCACGATGTCGCCGTCTACGAGAACTGGAATAACGAAATAAGGGCATTGATTGACGACCTCGTATCGCAGATTTCGAATTTAAGAAAGGGTGGTGCCAAAATCGCGGGCTTCGCTGCTTCCGCCAAGGGCAATACACTCCTGAACGCCTGCCAATTTGATTCATCTACTATTGACTACATCGTCGATGACACGCCGGAGAAGATTGGCAAGTTCTCGCCGGGTACCGGCATACCGATCGTCGACAGGACCGTACTCGCTGATGATCCTCCGGATTACCTGGTAATACTCGCCTGGAATTTTGCCGAGCTAATTATCGCCAGCACCTCGGAATACAGCCGCAATGGTGGCAAATACATCATTCCGATACCCGACTTTAAGATCATCGAATCTGGAGACGCAAGTGAGTAACGCGACTACGAAAGGAATCATTCTTGCTGGCGGTACCGGCTCGCGGCTTCATCCGCTGACCTTGTCGGTCAGCAAGCAACTCATGCCTATCTATGACAAGCCGATGATTTACTACCCGCTGTCGACATTGATGATGGCCGGTATTCGCGACGTACTGGTTATTACGACGCCGGACGACCAGAATGCATTTGAGAACCTGCTCGGTGACGGCAGTCAGTGGGGTATTTCGATTACTTATGCGGTCCAACCCGAGCCAGGCGGCCTGGCACAGGCTTTCATTATCGGTGCGGATTTCATAGGACAAGATTCTGTCGCGCTGATTCTCGGTGACAATATCTTCTACGGTCATGGATTGCGGCGACAATTACAGAAGGTCGCTCAAGAGTCCGCCGGTGCAACCGTCTTCGCTTATCATGTTAAAGACCCCGAACGCTATGGTGTCGTGCACTTCGATAATGAAGGAAGGGTCCTGGGAGTCGAGGAAAAACCGCCAGAACCGAAGTCGAACTATGCCGTTACCGGACTGTATTTCTATGACTCTCGTGTCGTCGATATCGCAAAGAACCTTGAGCCCTCTGCGCGAGGCGAACTGGAAATCACGGACATCAATCGTTGGTACCTCGCTGACGGTTCATTGCACGTAGAATTGATGGGTCGGGGTGCCGCGTGGTTGGATACCGGTACGCACGAATCGCTGCTGGAAGCGGCGCAATTCGTACAGATCATTGAGCAGCGCCAGGGATTGAAAATCTGCTGCCCGGAAGAAATTGCGTACAATAATGACTTCATCGATGCCGACCAACTCCGATTGCTGGCGAGCCGCCTTGGCAAAAACGGCTACGGCGAGTACCTCATCGAAGTACTGACGGACTCCAGGCTGTGATGAAATTCACACCGAGCCAACTAGCCGTCCTGGTTGTTGTTGACCCTGATGTTCATGAGGATGGTCGCGGGTTCTTCATGGAAGCCTCGCATGAACGCACACTTCGATGGGATGATGAAGATGTCGCATTCGAATGGCCGCTCCCCGAATCAGAACATCCCCTGTTATCCGCCAAAGGTGCTGCCGTTGCGTCGCTAAAGGATGCGGATGTCCATGCGTAACATGATTGTGACGGGCGGTGCCGGGTTCATTGGCGCGAACTTTGTTCACTATTGGATTGATCGCTACCCGGACGATCGGATCATCGTCCTCGACGCACTTACCTACGCCGGCAACCGGGCGAATTTCGAGCTGGTGAAGGATCGGCCAAATTTTCGATTTGTCCATGGAAACATACTCGATCGGTCGCTCATCAATACACTGATGCGGGAAGAGAGGACCGATACCATCGTTCATTTCGCCGCGGAATCGCACGTTGATCGCTCGATTCACGAACCGGATGCATTCATCCAGACGAACGTCATTGGCACCCACAATCTCCTCATGGCGGCACGCGAACTGTGGCTCGATAGCGACGACGCGCCTGCGACACATCGATTCCACCACGTTTCGACGGACGAAGTGTATGGTTCGTTGGGCGCGGACGATCCAGCGTTCACCGAACAGACCCCGTATTCACCAAATTCGCCTTATGCCGCGAGCAAAGCGTCCTCGGATCATCTCGTTCGCTCGTATCAACACACGTTCGGCCTTGAAGTTACGACCAGCAATTGCTCCAACAACTATGGGCCGTACCAGTTTCCGGAAAAGTTGATTCCGCTCATGATCGTTAATGCGCTGACCGGCCAGCCGCTGCCTATTTATGGCGACGGCACAAATATTCGGGACTGGCTGTACGTAGAGGATCATTGTCGCGGCATTGACCTGGTCATCAGCAAAGGCAGACTGGGCGCCACCTACAATATTGGGGGCAACAACGAGTGGCGAAACATCGATATCGTCAAACAAGTCTGCGCGAGTCTTGACAGGATATTTGCAGAGAACGAAGAGCTCTCGAGTCGCTTTCCTGGTGCGCCGGCGGCCAAGGGTCGCAAGACAGAGTCATTGATTACCTTTGTCAAAGATCGGCTGGGACATGATTGGCGCTACGCGATCGACGCGACCCTTGCGAGGAGTGAGCTCGGCTATATCCCACAGGAGAGCTTTGAAACAGGTATTGAGCGAACGCTGCACTGGATGCTGCAAAACGAGAATTGGTGGCGCGCGGTCATGGACGGCAGTTATCGTGACTGGATCAGCAGGAACTATTCGGACGACACCTGATTGGCAATCGCTCTCGGACTCAGCCACGAGCCGTTTCGCACGACGCCGAGATAATAGCGCAGTAATCCTGTGAACATCCTGCTGCGTACGCGGAGTGCCGCTACCTGACGCAGTGTGAGCATATCCAGAATCCACGCAATCACTAACGGCGGTAGCCGAAGCAGAACGATCAGCGTGTGTGTCAGCCAGCGCTCCAGACCCGCGGTGTGCCTCCGGGTGTAAACGTGTTTCGAGATGATAACTTCGAGCTTGGTCATCGATTTTACGGCAACGTTGAGTCGGCTGGATCCTCCGTGTGCGTGAATGACCTGCACTTCGGGAACATATGCAACGCTGAGGCCCTTGTCGTGCGCCTTGCGACACAGGTCGGCGTCTTCGACATACATCCAGTAGTCTTCCGCCCAGCCGCCAATGGCGTCGAAGTCAGCACGATCGATCAACAAGACCGAGCCAGTTACCCAATCGCAGTACGTCACTGTCTCGTAGTCGCCGCGTGGATCCGGAAACC
>JABDNG010000135.1 GCA_013001045.1 Woeseiaceae bacterium
TACGCGTCTCCGGGTCGAGTTCCGGGTAGACGTAGTCAACGCTGCCGTGCCACATCTCACCGGGTAGATATTCGAGTTCAACCACGGCGCTCTGACCCGACTTGACCCATGCCGCTTGTCGCTCGAAAACCTCGGCCAACACCCAGACCTTGTCGAGCTCCGCGACTGACATGATTTCGGTAGCCGGAGTGACATAGATGCCCTCGCGTACGCCCAGGTGCGCGATGACGCCGTCCGACTCGGCGTACACGCGCACGCGCTGGCGGACGTTACGTTCCTTGTCCAGGCGTGCAATCTCGCTGCCTGTTACACCGAGCGCAGCGAGGCGTTCCTTCGAGGCTTTCAAGAGCAATTTGTTGTTGCTGCGCAGCGCCACAAGGTATTCCTCTTGCGCGTTGACCAGCGTTGGCGAATACAGTTCGAATAGCAATTGGCCTTTCTCGACCGGATCACCGGTGGCCTTGGTCGCCAGTTTTTCTATCCAGCCCTCGACACGCGTATGTACGTGCTGCACCGTGTCTTCATCGTATGCGACATAGCCGACCGTCTCGATGCGTTGCGACAGCTCGCCCCGCTGAGCCTTGGCCGTACGTACACCGAGGTTATTGACTATGGTGGCGTCAATGGCCACCACACCAGGTTGGCCGTCGATCTCATCCGCGTAAACCGGAACCAGGTCCATACCCATGGGCGACTTACCGGGTTCATCGCGACGGAATGTCGGATCCATGGGCGCAGTCCAGTACAGCACTTCGCGATCCACTCCGGTGGCCGCAGCGGGTGGCTGACCCGCTATCGATGTCGTGGAACGGCCAATCAGGACGCCGACAGCGGCCGCAATAACGATTGCGCCGACAACTAATGTAATTTTCTTCATCGTGGAAGACCTCCAAGGTTGGCCAGCACGGCATAACTTTGTGCGCGCTCCACCTGCAGGCGGATGTGGTCAATGCGCGTATTCAAGTTGTCGATATAGGCGCGCATTACATCGGCGAAGTCGCTTCGATCGCTTTGGTAGGCAAGCAGCGCGGCCTCAGAGTGATCTCTGGTCTGATCGAGAATACGAGCCTCGTACAAAGACAGACGCCGTGTAAGGTCATGCCAGCGGGCATGCTCGGCTGCCAGTTGGCTTTGCAGTGAGCGCCGCATTTCCTCTCGAGTCGACTTCGCCGCGCTGCGTTCCTGCAATGCCGCTGATACGGTACTGTCGACGGACGTCTTTCTAAAAAACGGCAATTCGACGGAGATGCCGAGACTGATGAAGTCGGAGCGCGGCTCACCGGAAGGCAACATACCCTCGCGATAGCTGTACCCAATATCCAGCGCCCAGCCTGGCTTGGATCGTTCGTTTGCCAATTCGACGCCTGCAGTTCGCGCCTCGATTTGCGCATCGGCCGCCCGTAACATCGGATGTCCCGGCAGCATGCCCTGCAGAGACTCGAGTTGGGGAAGCTGATCCCAGTTCGGCAGCCTGGCCGCCACCGGTCTTGCCGCGTCGCTTCCAACCCAAAGCCCGAGCGCGGCTTGTGCACGCGAACGATGTCGCTCTATGTCGATCAGTCGATCCTGCAGGCGACTGAGCTCGAGTTCGGCTCGCAGCACGTCTTGCTGACTCTTGCGGCCTACCGAGTACAACGAACGCGTGACCGTCGCCAGGTCATCGAAGAACGGCCGTGACTCGGCAACCAGCTTGTGGGCCCGATCCCAGTAGTAGAGTTCAAACCACGCGGTACGCACGGCGGTGAGAACGTTGCGACTCCGCGCCTCGGCGTTTTCGTTCATCTCATCAGCGAGCAGTTCGATTTGCCGGGCGCTAATCGAACGCGTCTTGCCGGCAGGAAACGCCTGCCGCAGGCCAATGGCCGCGTGCGTCATGCCTTCGGTACTGAAGCCACCGGATTCGATCGGAAAGTTGTTGACGCCGACGAGCAGCATCGGGTCCGGCAGCTCACCGGCAAGCACTGCCCGCGCTTCGAGCGCAGCGGCTTTCGCCTCCATGGCTTGTTGCCCGGGCTCTGCCGCAAGAGCCAGATCCTCGGATTCCGCCAGAGTCAATGGAATTCGATGTTGTGCATCGACGTTTGATGCGAGCAGCACGCCCGTCACAAACACGGCAATAACTTGATTCGAACGCCGCTTTGCGAGGCGCACGTTGTTGATTTCGGGCAATCGCCCGCACAAGAAAAACATGGGTCCAACTCCTGCGAAAAAAACCGGAAAGGTTTACTGCAAGGTGTTGGCTAATCCAGGTAGACGCAGAACAGGACGTGTAGCGGTGGCGAGCTGCCGGAAATATCCGGCGGGTCCGATGCAGAGTGTCGTTGCACCGCTGCCCGCGAGGGTAAGACGGCCGTCAAGGGGGCCGTGATGAGAACGATGTCGGAAACCGATTTGAACTGCAGCGTGTTGCCCCGGGTATCGATACTGGCTGCCGCCAGCTCGCAACATTCCGGTTGTACCGTCGCGCACGAGGGCCTGGTATCTACCTCACCATGGCCATCATGGCCATGGTGCGATGCCATCCCGTGCTCTTCAGCGGGCGCGTGGTGCGGACAGGGGTCGTCGCTCTCGAACGCCATTGCGCATGGCGCGACAGCCATGTTCAGCCATGACACCGCGAGTAAACCGAGGACATATCGTCTCAGTATTGCAGGCTTCCTGACGGCTGAATTTCGACTGCGCATCCTACCTTTGTAGACTTTTCGATGCGCGGGTGCAAGGAACCAGGCTAGGTATTTGCCCCGATATGCGACTCGCCCCGCTGCCTCGCGAGGCGGATTTGCCGGCGGCGCTCCTCGAGCCTGGCAATGCGGTCTTCATCGGCTTCGTTGACGCAGCGTGGGCAAGACACGCCTTCACGGTAGTCCGGGGATGCCAGGTCCTCTTTGCTGAGCGGGCGCCGGCAGGCATGGCACTGCACGTAGCCACCCTCCGCGAGATCGCGGTCTACCGCGACACGGGTATCGAATACAAAGCACTCGCCTTGCCAACGATTCTCGTCCGCCGGAGTCACCTCGAGGTAATTCAGGATACCGCCTTGCAGGTGATAGACCTCGTTAAAGCCCAGCTCGAGCATCAGGGCGGTCGCTTTTTCGCAGCGAATCCCGCCTGTGCAAAACATCGCCAACGGCCGATCGTTCGACGTTTTCGCCAACTCCGTCGCGAATGCCGGAAATTCGCGAAAACTGTCATTGCCCGGGTCGAGCGCACCGGGAAATGTGCCGACTTCAAACTCATAATGGTTGCGCGTGTCGATCACCAGGACATCAGGGTCTTCGATCAGTGCGTTCCACTCTTCGGGCGATACGTGTTTGCCGGTCTTCTCGTGCGGCAACAGGTCGGGCCGGCCCAGGGCGACGATTTCCTTCTTGATACGAACTCGCATGTGGCGAAACGGCGGCTCATCGGCATCCGTCCAGCGAGCATCCAGGTCCTCTGCAATGCCAAAACGTTTTTGCAGCCAGGTCAACACCGCGCGGATAGCGGCCGCGTTGCCTGCGAGGGTGCCGTTGAAGCCTTCGTCAGCCACCAGGATCGTGCCAAGCAGACCATGATCCTCGCAGAGCGCCTGCAGTTCGTCGCGGAACGGCTGAGGATCGTTGACATCCAGGAATCGATAAAAAGAAACGACTTTCATTCTCTGGCCTGCGAACTATCTTCCGACATCGTCAATGACAGGATGCTGTGGCGAATCTCTTCACCGAGCACCAGGCGCGCGTCGGCACCAATGCTCTTGATGGCGTCATCGAATTCGATAAGGCCGTCGGTATTGCGGCGCAATACCCTTTGATCCTGAAGGGTGCGAATAAAATCATGAAATAGCGTCTTGTTAAAGAAATCGGGCGAATGCAAGCCATAGATCATCGACAGGCGCTCCGCGCTTTGCTGACACAGTGTCTCCAGGCGTTGTCGGGACAGGGTACCGGAGCCATTGCTGACCAGTATGGCAATGACAAGGTAAAAGCGCTGCAACATGGGCACCATCGACTGCCCGAGCATCAACAACTGAAAGGCTTTCTCCGATCCGGCCGGTGGTCGAATCAGCGTCGTCCTGCTGTCGCCAACCTTCAGAATCTCAAGATCGATCAACGACTGGATTGCAGCCGAGGTAACGTCATCAACATCATCAAAGTCCCATTTAAGATGCAGCTCTTTTTTCATAAAGGGGTAAATGAGTCGGATCAGGCGCTGCAACTCTTCATGCTCAAGCCTCTGTCCCTGAATGAAGCAGCAAGCCACTGATGCCGGGATGGCCAGCAGGTGCAGAATGTTGTTGCGGAAGTACGTCATGAGCACGGCCGTCCGCTCAGTCATGTGGATGACCTCTCCCATCGGGTGCGTGCTGCGGCTAACGACGTCGAGTTTCTCGCCATGTTTGATAATTTTGTCAGGCGTCCAATCCGGCAGCGTCACCGAATCCGAATATTTGAAGCGATGCATCAGAGCGAGTGTCAACGTAAGCTGGCGCCGTAATTCGTTGATACCGATCTTCTGTTTCGGCGTCGCAAGAAGCACGGAGGCGAGCAGACTGATGGGCGTAACGGCGGCCGCAGAATTAATGCCACTCATTATTTTTTCGCCAATGACATCTACGACACCGGCGAGCCACGCCGGACGTTCGCCGTTCGTTGATTCGTAGTCGCGCCATTCCGGGTGCATCCGGTCGAGAACAGGTTCCAGCTCGATCGGTTCCGCGATATTCACGTATACATTACCGAAGTGTTCTCGCAACGACTTGACGGAACGTATCAAACCGCCGAGTGACTCCTTCTTTTTCTCGGCGCCCCCCATCTCGCTGATGAACGAGTCCCCCTCGATGAGCTTCTCATAACCGAAGTAAACAGGGACAAACACTACCGGGCGCCGGGCACTCTTGATGTACGAGTTGATTGTCATTACCAGCATGCCGCCCTTAGGTGCAAGCAGTCTCCCGGTCCGGCTGCGCCCGCCCTCGACGAAATACTCGATCGAATGGCCACGAACCAGTATCTGGTGGAGGTAGGCGTCGAATACAGCCGCGTACAGACGATTGCCCTTGAAGCTGCGGCGCAGGAAAAATGCGCCGCCGCGCCTCAGAATGCCACCGACGATCGGCATGTCCAGGTTGATGCCGGCGGCGATGTGCGGCAGATGCAGGCCTTCCTCGTAAACAATGTAGCCAAGCAGCAGGTAGTCAAAATGGCTGCGGTGGCAGGGCACATACACAACTTCCTTTTCGCGGGCCACTTCGTGCAGGCGATCGATGTGATTTAGCTCGATGCCGTCGTAGATACGGTTCCACAACCACTTGAGAAAACGTTCGACGATACGGATGGTCGGATACGATATATTCGCGGCGATTTCCAGCGCGTACTTCTGTGCTTTGCGTCGCGCGACCTCTTGCTTTCGATAATCGTCGCCCGCTTCAGCCAGGATCGCTCGGCGAACCTCAGGCGTACGCAAAACCTGGTCGATCAAAGTCCGCCGATGTGACAGGTCGGGGCCAACTGTCGCAACCCGGCGCTTTCGAAAATGGACGCGCAGGATTCGAGAGACCTTGCGATAGGCGATGGCCGAATCCTGACCCGCGGAATTAATAGACCGGAGCGGCAAGGCATGACTGAAACGCAGCAAGGTATTGCGGCCGTGCAGAACTGTCGCAAAGAACTTGCGCGTCCTGCCGGCTACGTTCCAGTCTTCGGAGAACAGCAGCTTTATTACCGATCGCTCTTTTTCCGGCGACCGCCCCCAATAAATTGCGACCGGAATCAACAACAGGTCTTGCTCGCCCTGTTCCGCAGCCTCGACCAGGCGCTGGAGCCGTTGCGAACTCGTTTTGCCCGGTCGACGGGCGAAAAAGCCAGTCATGCGACGAAGAACGATAACGCGCTTGTGATCGCGAGAACCGCAGAACTCAAATGTACTCGTTGGTGACGGCAGCCCGTGCGCGTCACAGGCCTGCTCAAGCGCCAGCAAGTCGGCGAGGCCGCCTGTTTCGAGGACGTAGCAAACCGCGGCGTCCTGGTCAGTTATGAGTTCAAGGGGTAATTCGGGCTGAACGACCGGCCGTGCCCATAAGGAGAACACCTTTCCGGCCAGCCAGTAGAGTGGGCTAACAACAAGGGCGGTGATGTTCATGGTGGACAAATCTACCGGCAACGCAGAAGGCCCGGAACGGACTCAGGGAGAGCGGCGCGCCTGTGAAGTCGCGCGCGTGAGATTGCGCCTGGAGCACGAAGCTCCAGGCGCACCCAACGTTATTGCTTCATCTTTTCTTTGAGCGCGGCGTCAACGTCGTCTTTCTTTTCCATCAACATATCTTCGACATCACCCGCTTCGTCCATGGCGTCCTTGGCCGCATCCATGGCACCGTCTGCCATGTCTCCCGCTGCGTCCTTCGCCTCGTCCATCGCACCGGAAGCGGCGTCCATTGCATCGTCTGCCATTTCACCAGCGGCGTCCTGCGCATCTTCCATCGCGTCAGAAGCCGCGTCCATCGTGTCGCCTGCCGCCTCTTTAGCCGCATCGGCCGCCGACTCCATGGCGCCCTTCGCCGAATCGCCCGAGTCCTTGCCGCCACAGGCGAACAGGGTCAGTGTCATAATCAATACCAGTAACTGTTTCATTGTTTCCTCCCAACGCTCCGAATTATTCGGATGTTCTATTTATAAAATACGACAAGTACTCGTTTATCTCGTCGATATTCGCCGTCAAACGATGGTCTCCATCGACCAGGTGCAGCGTGGCGCTGCATGTACCTGCGTAACGAATACTGTTCTCTGCGGGCACAATCTCATCATGCCAGCCATGCACAATGCAAATAGGCAGGCGTGGCGGGGGTGGCGTCGGCGCGTCATAGCCTTCCATGTAGTACGCTGGCGCCAGCACAAAAAGCCCGATCGCGCCCACTTCTTCCGCCGCGGCCGTCGCCACGTAGCCACCCATGCTCGATCCGACCAGGACGCGCTTATCGTCGATTTGCGCGCATTCTTGCACGAGTTTGCGTATTCGGGCCGCCGGCTCCTCGATCCCCCTGTAGTCGATGCTCTCAGCCTGACAGCCGAGGCTCTTGACGCGCTCCGCCATCGCACGAATTTTCGTTCCCCATGGCCCGCTTTCCTGGCCGTGCGAAAAAACCACTGTTGTCATACGAGTATTCCATCCCCTGTGTCGCACAGTTCCTCAATATGGCGGACCAGGAGCCAGTCCCGATCCTGCCCCCAAGCCACAAAATCCTGCATGCGCAAGGTCGGCACGCCCCAGGACCCCGACGCCATCATGGACTCACGGTTAGCTTCCATAACCGCGCGCCACTCATCCCCGGCCAGTGCCGCCTTGACGTCGGGCCAGAACAGCCCGGTCTTGTCCGTAACTGCCCGCAGGCCGGCGTCCGTCGAGACATCGATAGCCTGGCTCCAGATTGCCTCGCCCGCATTCTGCAGGAAATCCCTGCCGCGCTTTTCCAACTCCGCGTAATGAAAGACCGCGAGGCAACGTTCAGTTCCAGGCCCCACGGGGTCGGCAATCTTGCCGAACGCGACCCCTCGCCGCTCAGCCTCGCGCGCCGCATCCTTGATTATGTAAAGTAGTTTGTGCCTGGGCACCCGCATGCCCCGCATCACCATTGGCAGTACCGGACGCAGCCGCAACTCCAGGCCGTAGGCGTCGACTATGTCGAAGATTCGACCCAGTGCGAGATAGGAATAGGGGCTGCGAATAGAATAAAACAGCTCCAGTGGCGGTAATCCCCTCGCCGCCGTTGGCGGCGCCACGGGCAGTGTGACCTGCATGGCCTGACGGATGGATGCCAGCACGCGATGCGGCCCATCCCCCCTCGCCGCACCGAGTTCGTCAAGGCGATCCAGCAGGTAGGTCAGTCGATCGACGCCCCAGTACCATTCGCCGGCGTAATGCAGCATGGCGCTGTTGTAGTGTCCGAGACGCACCTGCTGCGCCTGTGACGCGCTTATTATTGTGGCCGCCCGTCCTTGTTGCTGCGCAACACTGCTCAGGCGCGAAGCCGCCTCGGCATCGCCCCGCCAGAAAATGCTCAGCGCCTGCGAGAGCTCTTCGTTGAAATCCTGCGTGCCCTGACATGCCGCAATGGCTTCCAGCATTGCAAGTCGATGCTCAACCGGGGGAGCGGCGCCTTTGTCCAGGAACGGAATTCCAAGCTCGCGTGCGAGTCGTTCGCAGTCCTTGACCGCGTATTCAGCAAGCATGTCCGGCGCCGGTTGATACGCATCGCCAAGTGCCTCGGACAAATACAGACGAAGATCCACATCATAGGCATCTGCAAAGCTCGGCAAGAAATGACTGAGCAAATACGAGTACGGATCGTCGAGTTGCAGGAAGACCGAGACGACGTGAGGACGCCGGAGCAAGCGACGGCGCGTCTCGCTGAACCCGCGTCTCAAGGCCCGCGTTTTTCGGCCAAGCAAAACATGTAGAAAAATCGACCGCACTTTGCGTTTCGCGCTCACGATTCGTCCCAGCTGGATGAGGGCTTCCACAATAACTCATCGAGTTGCGGCTCCCAGCGATATTTCTTCATGTCGACTTTGCCATTAATAACTGCGACACCCTCCTCGATCAGTCGATCACGTTGCATCCGGAAATGCCGGCTGTTCGGGTCGAAGGCGCTCTTGCCAGACGACCTGATAACGCGATGCCATGGCAAGCCGAGGCCGGCCGGTGCGTGGCGCAAGGCGTATGCAACCTGTCGCGCACCGCGCGGAATGCCGGCAATTTCCGCAACCTGGCCATAGTTTGCAACAGTGCCTCGCGGAATATCCTGGATCGTTTCCCAGATACGACGCATGCGCGTGTCACGATCCATTGCGAACGCCTTAGCCGAGCCCGAGCCGCGCCTGAATTTCACGTTTCGCGTCATGCAACACGGTATCGCGATCCAGCGTGTCGAGGATTTGCTTGACGACTTTTTTTGGCCCGCCAGCGCCCCAGGACTTCCCTTTGGCGAGATACTCCGCCGCCGCGCGGCCGACCAGATAAGTACTGTAATACGCGATGGCGCCTTGCGCGCCCGCCGTGAGAATGGTCGACAAACCGAGTGTGCCGACTTTCAGCGCGCTCGATACGAAGTGCAGAGCCCATACCGTACCCATCAACGCGGCGGATTCCGCGACGATGACCTTCACGATGGAGCCGGCTTCTGATTGGCTCAGCGGCAGGTCGTAGACGCGCGACAAATGCACAACCATGCCAACGTCGATGAATGCTGCCGCAAACAGATCCGCAACCGGAACGGGATTGAACGCAACGGCAATGCCTTTGCCAACACAATAGGTGCGCACAAGCTTGTCACCAAGTTCGCGCCGCGCTGCGAGAATGCGTCGACCAACCTGGTCCGAAAGATCCGCGGCAAACAAGCTCGCGTTCAGTGCAGCCAGCGTTTTGCCTTCGGCCTCGAGAATGTCCCAGAGCTTCAGTCGGAGCCCGCCGATATCCGGTTGCCGCGGTCTCGTCGACGTAGTCTCATTGCCTTCCGCATCAATCGTAACCATGGTCTGCGGCCGCGGCTGCGCCGCGGTCGCGATAACGTGACCCGGATCGACAAGTCCTTCAGTGCGGCGGCGTATCGAGCCGAGCAACGCATCGCATTCATCGGCCGTGTACAGATCGGACTTGTTGAGCACCACCAAGACCGGGCGGCCTTGCGCCAGCACCGCGCGCAGCGCGTCGAGTTCGGTATCCGTGATATCGCCATCGAGGACGAAGATGACGAGGTCGGATCGCCCAGCGACCTCCTTCGCCAGCGCTTCGCGATCTTCTCCGCCCGCCTCATCCAGCCCGGGCGTATCGATAAGGAAGACCCCGCCGGCCTCGACCTGGTTCCAGGCCTGCATCGACGAATGCCGCGTCTCACCGTGTACGGGACTGACCGAAAACATCTCCTCGCCGATCAACGCGTTCAGGAGTGAGGACTTGCCGGTACTGACACGACCAAACACCGACAGATGCAGATGACCATGCTCGAGCTTGTCCAGCATCGCCTGCACGGCGTCATAGTCGTGCGCCAACGAGTCGCGTACACCCTCCGGCAGACGCGAATCCTGAATCAATTCGCGCAGACTTTCACGCGCAAGGCTCAGGTGATCCGCACCGCCGTCGGAAAGAGGCTCAGTCGCTCTTTTCGTCCAGGGCCATCTTGGCAATGCGGCGAACGCCCGCTTCCAAATGCTCACTGATGCCTTCCTCGAATTCCTTGCTGGCCGCCTGGGGCACAAGCTCACCGTGACGGGACAGAGATAGCACGAGGCTTCGCCCCAGCGCGTCGAAAATCAAACCGTAAGCCACCGCATGCACGGCGCCGCCCGCCACCGTACCGAGACCGGGAAACGCCTTTAGCCCGTTGCCGGCGACTGCCAATGACAAGGGTAACGCGCGGCCGACCCGACTCTGGCTCATCGCCAGAAACTCCTCAATATCCAGATCACGGGGCGCAGCGCCATACAGCTTGCAGAGCGCCTGGGTCATCGTCGTGCCGATATAGCCCTGGATCAGGATATCCGTTCCAGGACTGATTGCCGCCATCGCGCCAACAACGGCCTTGCGAGTTGCGCTGCGAATGATCTGTTCAGACCGTTGCAAGCGATACTCAGCCTCGGCTTGCGCCAACCGGGCGGCGGCCAACTGGAATACGGCTCGCTCTCGTCGCTGGTCCAGCGGTTCGCCATTGCTTGCCAACAGACGATTGATGGCCACCACGAGTACGCCGATATCGGCCGGTCGGCTGCGGCGCACCGTCTGCTCGCGGCCATCTGCTTGCTGCTCGACAACGTCGGACTCGCCGCCAGCCGTCACGGCAACAACATGATCCCGCTGCAATACGCCGCCGACCTCGTCGACTCGCTCAAGCAACTTCTGCATGAGAGTCGCCTGTTCCTCGCTCGTAAAGCGATCCGCCTTGTTAAGAACGAGCACCAGGGGTTTGTCGAATACCAGCAGTGCTTCGATCGACTCAACCTCTGCGCGAGTCAGATCGCCATCGCACACGAAGAGCACGACATGCGCGCGCCTGGCCTCGTCCGTTGCGATAGTGGAAAGTTTGCCGTCGATCCCGCCGATGCCGGGCACATCCGTGAGCAAGATCTCGCTTCCTGATTCGTTGCGCCAACGATAGTGCCGGACATCGTCTGTCGAGCCGCCAACGACGTCGATGAGAACATCGGCCTCGGGTACCAGTGCCTTGATGAGCGAACTTTTACCCGTGCTGATTTCGCCGAAGAAACACAGGTTGATTGTCCTGTCCGCCTGGCGCGTTGCAAGTTCCTTGAGTTCCGCCTGCGCCTCGACGACATTGACTCCAGCGGCCTCTGCCTCGCGGATGCGCCCTTCGATGTCCTTTTTGGACAGCAGCGCAGGCGTCGCGGATCTGGCCGGCGTGATCTTGCGCCGGACAACCAGGCGCCAGATCAACCACAGCGCCGTAACCGCCAGCAACAGCATGATAGCCATGTACGCGTACAGCAGCGCAGGTGGTCCTGCCTTGAGGCGATCCCAGACATTGAGCGCCGACTCGGAAATAAACAACAGCGCGCCAATCGCGATAACAAAAACAAGTGCGACGGCAACGGCAATCGCAATACGAATGAAGCGGTCGAGTTTCATCGTTTACCTGTTTCTAGAGTTGCGCTTCGACCCATCGATCGATCTTGGCGTCCAGCATCGACAATGGCATCGCGCCATCCTTGAGCACCTGGGTGTGAAAGTCCTTGACGTCGAACTTATCGCCAAGGCGAGCCTCCGCATTATCGCGTATTTCGCGGATCTTCAGCTGTCCGATTTTGTAGGCCAGCGCTTGCCCGGGAATTGCCATGAAGCGCTCGGCCTCGGCAACAGCACGTGCCTCAGCCACGGCTGAGTTCGCATACATGTAGTCCAGGACCTGTTGACGCGTCCAGCCTTTTGCATGCAGACCAGTGTCGACAACCAACCGAATCGAGCGCCAGAGTTCAGCATTCAAGCCGCCGAAATACTGGTAAGGATCCGTATAAACACCCAGCTCCTTGCCCAGCGACTCCGCGTAAAGGCCCCAGCCTTCCGAGAACGCGGTGAAACCGCCGTAGCGCCGAAAGCCCGGAAGCTCTTCGTTCTCATGCTGAATCATGATCTGGAAGTGGTGTCCCGGTATCGCCTCGTGCAGGAACAACGATTCCATGGCCCATTTGCCGCGCGCCTTGATGTCATAGGCGTTCGCATAAAAGACGCCGGGACGCGACCCATCGGCTGTTCCTGACATGTACGAGCCGCCAGCGGCCGATTGTTCGCGAAACGGCTCGACGCGACGAACTTCAAACGGGCTTTTGGGAAAGATATCGAACAAGTTTTTTGCCAGCTCGCTGATGCGATCCGACATGTCCCGGTAACCCTGAATCAGCTGTTCTGCGTCGTCAAAGAAGAACTGCTCATCCGTGTTGACGAACTCAAAAAAGTCCTCGAGCTCGCCATCGAAACCGACGGTTTCCATCACGCCTCGCATTTCACCATGAATGCGCGCAACTTCGGCCAGGCCCGTCTGGTGAATGTCATCGGGCGTCATGTCCGTCGTCGTACGCACGCGGACAAGGTACGCATACCATTCTTCGCCTTCAGGCAGCGCGGACAGGCCCACCGTTTCGCGAGCCGCAGCAAGATAGTCGTCGCCAATAAAGTTATTCAATCGCTCGTAGGCGGGAATGATGGTGTTGCTGATTTTGTCCGCGTAGGCCGCCGTGAGGCGCGCACGATCTTCTGCGCTGAAAGCATCGGGCATGTTTCGAACCGGCGCATAGAAACTGCTGTCCTCAGGCTCATCAACGATTTGCGATGCGAGTTGTGGAACCAGTTTCTCCATCAGGATGCGAGGCTGCACGACGCCCTCACGCATCCCTTCTCTCATGTTCGTGATTGCCTGGTCGACATTGATTGCGAACTGGTCGGCACGACTTAGAAAATCATCGTAGTCCTTGACCGTCTTGAAAGGGTGCGCACTCGCCCCGCTACCGAGTCGCGCAAAAGTGCTCGTGAGCGAATAGAACTGGTTGATCGGCTGCAGGTGGGATGGGAACTGATCGGCTTCCAGTGACTGCGCCCGTTTGATCTTGAACAGGTCATAGCTTAGCTGGTCCTGGTAACCGAGCTGCTCGCGATCGATTTCCAACAGGCGGCGCAAGAACTCCTCGTCCATCGCCGTCGCCGCGGCCCGGTATTCCGGGCTGATCGAGTTTGCCAGTCGATCATTGTAGCGATAGTCGCCGATGTAGGTGGCAGAAAGCGGGTTCATTTCGAGATTGCGCTCGAAGTGTTCTTCGAACAAGGCGTTTAGGGCTGCCGATGGGTCAACATCGATGGCTTCGGGTGCTGCCTCATCGCGCGCATCGCCACAAGCGGCAATGAGCAGGACCGCAGCCAGCGCGGCCGAGGTGGGTAATTTCATGACGGGATGTCCTGATTTCGAATCAGGCGATCATAAACCCTAGATCGCGTTGCGCAAAATTACTGAGGTTGGGCGCCACGATGTCGAGATCGATATCCGGAATACCAAACCACCGGGCGAGCGTGGCGGCGTACTGATCCGCCGAGGTCGATGGAATCATGCGGCCTCCACCGACGTCTTCGAGGCCACCAATTTCAAGCACAGGATAAGTGCCGTAAATGTCTCGCCCGTTGACGGCACCACCCACGACGACCTGGTTACCACCCCAGGCGTGATCGGTACCGTCGCCATTGGATGTCAACGTACGTCCGAAATCGGACTGAGTAAAGGTCGTAACGCTGTCCGACACGCCAATTTCAACCGTCGCTTCATAAAATGCCGCGATCGCTTCTGAAACACCACCCAGCAATCCAGGCTGGTCGAGATTCTGGTTGTCGTGTGAGTCGAACCCGCCGATGCCGACAAAAAATATCTGGCGCTGCATGTCGAGTTGGTCTCGCGAATAAATCAGCTTGGCAACCGTTTCGAGCTGCATGCCAAGCGGCGAGTTGGGAAATACGGTCGATAGCGCACCTGATGCCTCGGCATCCAGGATCGCCATGGAGACGGAATCGGCCGCATCGATAGCCCGCGCCTGTATAGCGGCGAATCCACGTTCATAAATTGAACCGTATTGCGCTTCGACCACTCGTTGAAAGGCCAGCCGCTGATCAAAAAGAATATTGTTCGGATCCGTCGAAAAACCCTCGAATTGCAGCGGCCCGCTCGGCCCCATGACATAGGCGATCGTTTCGTCAGCCGACTGAAATAAACTCGTGCCGTACAGCGACGCATTGGTCGCCATTTGCTGGTTGGCAACGTTGTTCCTGATCAGGTCCGCCATGCGGCCCGCCCAGCCCGTCTTGCTGGTTCCCGCACCTTTGAGCGAATTCCATTGCGACTGCTGGTCGTTATGCGAGAACAACTGCGAAGGCAGCATCACCGATTGATTCTGGTACTCGATTTTTGTCGTCGGCTCAACGAGTGGCCCGATATTCGCGACGAACGCCGCATTGCCCTGTTCAAACAAGGCCTGCATTCGTCCCATCATCGGGTGTAAGCCGAAGGCTTCGGAGCCCGGTGTCAACGACGCGGGATTGATTGGCAACAGGTCTTCTCTTGCAATCGCGAGATTCTGTCGTGAGGTCGCGTAACTGTTGTATTCGGCGTCCGTATTTGGCACGAGCATGTTAAAAGAATCGTTGCCGCCGTGCAGAAAAATACATACAAGTGCGCGATAGTCGCCAAACGGCGCTGCGTTACCGACAACCTGCGTGTAAGCAAGGCCCGGCGTGCTCGCAAATGCGGCCGCGGCTGCAGCTGCGCCGCTGTTCTTGAGAAAGTCTCGTCGATTAATTTTTTTCATCATTGTTCTCCCGGCTCGCCGCCGTACTTAACGCTGGTAGGCGTATTCCGGTGATGTCACGATCAGGTAAATAGTTTCAGCTGCACGTAACGCCGTTTCATTGTCGGGCACCAGCGCAAGCATTCCGGCGATCTCGTTGCGCAATGTCTCCGAGATCTCTCCGGCCAGGAGCTTGTCCGCAACCGAATCGATTAGCGTGTCGATGTCGGCCGCAAGTAACATTTCCGATTCAAAATCAATGTATATGTCGTCCTCGTTTAGCTCACCATTCGTCGAGTTTAGTGCGAACGTCTGATAAAACATGTAGTTCGTGACGAACGTGTTCAGATACTCGGTCGCAATCTCGAGCTCCGGAGCAACGAGATTGTTATCGCGGATTTCTCCGGGCGGTGCAAAAGATGGACTGAAGAAATTGAACACGTGCGGTGCCTGCAGCGGCCCTTGCCCAAATATGAAATAGGCGAAGCTAAACGGATATCGGCCGCTCTGCGATGTCGCATCGTAAGCGCGCCAAAGTTGTGTGAGTCGCAACAGTGGTTCCTTGATCTTGCCATTGATCTCCGTGCGGCTATCGGGCCGCGCTTCTTCGTCAAGCAATATCGTCTTTACGACTGCGCCGAGGTCGCCACGTACGCCAGCCCCGTTGTTATTAAAAACGCCGGCAACGCGCGATACATAGCCGGGCGACGGGTTGCTGGTCACCAGGCGCTGAATCAATCGAATTGCGATAAAGGGCCCGACATTTGGATGATTGAAAATGTTGTCGAGCGCATCGCCAAGGTCCTGCTCACCCGACTGGCCGGCCGGCAACGTCGTCCCGTTGAGCAAGGTTTTCGCGCCTGTGTCATGGAAATTCGGCCAATGCTGCATTGGCAGAACCTGACGCGACGGCGTCGGGAATACATCCTGGAATCGGGGTGCGCCCGCATACGTCCAACCCGTGTAGACATGCGCAAATCCTTCGATGACAGCCTGATTGTAGGTCGGAACTTGCGCGCCCTGCCCATCCAGCACTGCAGAACCATCCGGATTCAGCTCCACGAGGCCGATCGAGAATAGTTGCATCAATTCACGCGCGTAATTCTCGTCGGGGCGAATATTGAGCGACGGGTTCGGCTTCTCGTTGCCAAGCATGCTCAGGTAGACACCCATCGCCGGATGCAGGGTGACTTTTTCGATCAGATCACGGTAGTTCGCGAAGGCATTCTCGGCGAGCATGTCGTAATAGCTCGCGAGTGAGTACGGCTGGTTATTGAGCGCGCCCAGCTCTGATACAACCATGATCTCCGATAACGCGAAAGCGACACGTTGGCGCAGCTGGTCTTCACCATGCAGCGCATTGCGGAAAAAAATGTCCACCCGGTCGCGCTGCAGCTCAAACATGCCCACCTGTGGAGGTGGCAGCGACTGCAGGAACGGCAACTGCAAAGACGCCGGTTTTTGCATCTGATCGTCAATCCAGGCCTCGATTCGCATGTCGATAACGCGTTGCGCCTCAGCTTCGGTTGCCCCAAACGTTGCCTGGTTCAGAAGCTGGAAGGCCTCGGCCTTTGTTACGGGCGGCGGTGGGGGGGGTGGGGGTGGCGGCGTCGCTCCGCCCCCTCCGCCGCCTCCGCAACCCGCGAGGCCCAGCATCAGCGATGCTGCAAGGGGTAATAGTCGATTCATGTTCATAGTGTTATCCCGTTTTCTCTCGGGTTCGAGGAACCACGTTCCGCTATTCGTCTTCTATTTCGCCTGCACCGTCTCGAGAAAACTCACCTGCTCGGCCGTCAACAGATTCTTAAGACGTATCAGCATGGCCATCTGCTTCTTCTTGACCTGGTTTTCGGCCAAGAGCGCCACATTGGCATATTCGAGCACTCGCTCCTCGTCGATCGGTGCCTTCCCCAGCTCCTGCATTAGCGACTGATAGGCCTCACGCATGTCCCACTCGTGCTCGGCGACACCTGCCTGTACTTCAACGACGGCAGCCCGGATGGCCGTGAATTGTGCCTTGCTCAGATCAAGTTCCGCCTGATGCTCCAGAATAACGTTGGGCGCAAAAAGCTTGCCCTTGAAGACATCGTCTTTGGGCCCCGCGGCCATCGCCGAACCGACACCCAAACCGACCAGCGCCAGCATTAAAAACAGTTCCTTCTTCATAACAACGCTCCTCCATAGGAATCCGTTGACTCGATGAGCACCGGAATATCCTGATATATGTCCAATTGGCGTTCGGGCAGCAGGCTGTCGCTGGGCGCAAACCAGCTTGTGGTGCCCAGGAGTTCCTCCCTGTCGACGAATTGCGTGTCGGCCCCTCGCGGCATAAGCAATCCGAGCGCAACAGCGGCGACGGCTGCCGCCACGACCGATCCGGCGAACACTCGCCGTCGCGTTCGTTGCGACGCGACTCGGTCGCCCGCTGCGGCCCAAACACTGTCAAAGTCCGGAATGTCGCCACTTTCAGGGTTCGCCTCTGCCTGGCGCAACGCCTTTTGCAGTACCGTGTCCAAGTCAGTCATCGATCCATACTCCCCTGTCGGCCAGCCTGACCTTCAATGCCTTCTTCGCCCGATCGTAATGTACGCGGCCGCTTCCGGCGGTAATGCCCATGACCCGGCTGGCTGCATCAACGGTCATGTCCCGGCAAAACACGAGCTCGACGATGTCGCGTTGCCGTGACGGCAGTGCCTTAACCGCGCTCCACACCTCGGCGTTGTCATCGGGCTCCATTGGCGAAACGGCGTCGTCTTCCCTCCCGTGGCTGGACGCCTGTACGAGCCGTAGTCGAGATGCGATACGCCGGTAACGGCTGCGTGCGAGATTCTGCACAACCGAAAACACGAATGTCTTGAGCGACGATCGATTATCGAAACGCGCCTTGCCGGTTAACAATTCGACGTATGCCTGTTGCACGAGGTCCTCCGCGACAGCCGGGTTATTATCAGAACGGGAGAGGGCCCAGCCGAATACCTGGCCGTGAATGGCTTCCAATGCCGATCGAGATACGTGCGGATTCTTATCCAGGACATCATTGTCTCTCATACCCCCTCCCGAATGATTGGTGGCATCAGACCGATGCGTGTATGACACGCTGTGGATGCAGCGCGCACTGGATTATGTCAACTAGCCCGGTATTGCGTCAGGCGGACAGTCGATCGACGGCGCAAAGGCCGTGCTGCCAACCCGGCAGCCCGCTGCGGTGAGGTGCAAGGTGAGCGAGATTGGCTCCTCGCTACCTGTCGGGTGGAAGACCAGGAGCACGGTTACGCCGTGCTCCTTGTTGTCTGCCCGCTGACTGACGCCGGCGTCACATTGCACGATAAAGCGCTGGTCGGCAAAAGCGCCAAGATCATCGAGACCGTAGAAATACGTCAGTACCTGCACGCGAATGCGTCTTGCCAACGTAGCATCGTCGGGCTCGAAGACGGTCCATCGACTCGCCGTTGCGATCGCATTGACGATTTGCAGGCACAGGCGGCGCACGGGCAAGCTCGCGAACTCGCGATTCGCCTCAGAGCCACGACCCATCGTCACCGAGCCTGTCATTCGCGCCCGGCCAGCCGGCCCTCGCCGCACGACATTCAGCCCTGCACGATTCAACAAGTGACAGTCCTGATCGCTGATCGCGAGCGCGGGCCGTAAATAGCGCTGCAGACCCATGCCTTGCTGGTCGATATCCTGCCAGGAACCGTAGGTTCGGTCCTGTTTGCAAAGAAGGCCCGCGATCGCGCCGCCTGCCGCTCTATGCGGCGCGTCAGGCTTGCCGCGGTGCATCACTCGCGGAAAATAGCCCAGCATATTCGGGCTTGCATAACCGGCATCGTAAACACCCTGCACGGCCTCCTCCGGTGTCGTCCATTCAGCCCGTGGATCGACGATCAGCATCGCCCCACGAAGTCGGCAATAGAGTTCGGCCGCAAGAATTGCGGCCGGCCCGGCATCGACACCTTTCGACGGTGGCGGCAAATACAGTAGGTCGAATTTCTCGATTTCCTCTAGCGCAAAGAGCCCTGTGCGGGCCTTGCGCGAACCGATCAGGTCATAGTCCGTCAGCTCCGCGCCATCTGTGCCGGCCTGCACAGGAACAACGTACGATGACTCAAAGCGGCGGCCGTCTTTCAAGGTGGGCTCAGGCCTGTGCGTCGGATACGGATGCTCGAGGTGGGCCAACGTCGAGGTCAGCAATGCGTCGCCAACAAAGTTCTTTGCACCCTCCTTGTAGGAGAGCTTGCGAAACAGTTCCTGATCGACCACGAGACCCGTCTCCGGGTCAATACGTTGTAACGTCAGGTTGAACAGTTCCTCGTTCGCGTCATCGATTGCATCGTAGTCCACCGCCGCACGAATCTTCTCGGTTGATCCCGGCTCGACGGCGCGCAATACGGCGGCACTACCGCTCGCGGGCAGACAGATCATTGCACCTCGTGCATTGTTGACGACGCGCACGACGTACAGGCGTTCGCCGCCATGTTCAAAAAAATGTTTTACGGCGGGACCGAGACTGGATCCGGCCCATATATCGCCAAAGCGACGACGGTATTCACCGAAGTTTCGTAACAGGACCGGCGTGTTAAGCGGACCACGAAGCGCACGGCCGACAAACGCCGCCGTGGTCTCCGTTGATACACCGATGGATTGATCCATCGCCGCAATTTCTGTGACCGTAATGCCGTGGTCAGCTGCTTCTGACAATCCTGTCTCCGCGTCGGATCCGATAAGCGTGTCCGTAGTCTAATTCATTCGCGATACGCAGTGCACTTCGATAACCTGTTGGCATGACTGATTTTCTGGCTGCCGCATATCCATTGCTTGCCGATCGCTTGAGAAAGATGCCGATCGCAGACTTGCCAACGCCGGTCTCAACCGTTCATTTTGATACGGCGAGTGGCTCGCGCAGCGTATCCATCAAACATGACGACGTCAGTAGTGCACATTACGGCGGCAACAAAATTCGCAAGCTCGAATACATTCTCCAGCGCGCCAGGGATCGAGGCGCGACGCGGATTGCGACGTTTGGCGCCGTCGGCTCGAATCATGCGCTCGCCACCGCCATCCTCGCCGCGCAAACAGATTTCGACTGCACCTGTTTTCTCGGTGCGCAGCCTCGCGCGCCCAATATCGCGCGAGCGTTGAACATGCATCGCAGGCTCGGCACGGAGCTCGTACCGCTCGGTCGAACTGTTGATCGTATTGCGACGTTCCGACGCTTCTTGCAGGGCCGTCACTGCTGGGTCATTCCCATGGGAGGATCCAGCTGGCTCGGCGCCGTCGGCTTCGTCAACGCCGGGCTCGAACTGGCACACCAGGTGGAATCAGGCGCCCTGACGGCACCGCATCGCATCTATATTGCCAACGGCACCATGGGCAGCAGCACGGGACTTGCGCTCGGCCTCGCGCTGGCAGAACTGCCGGTCGAGTTGCATGCCGTGCGTGTCGTCGATGATCACGTCGCTTCCCCGTCCGGGTTCGAGCGTCTGATGCGAAAAACGGCGATGATGATGCGACGCCTCGACCCGTCCATTCCGATCGACCTCGCGGATCGCACGCGCATGCGTTGGCGCGACGAGTTCCTGGCGGGAGGTTACGCCAGCTTCGACAACGCGACCCGGAACGCGGTCGAGGTCGCCGCCGATGCCATGGGTCTCGCGCTGGAGACCACGTACACCGGTAAGGCGATGGCCGCGTTGTTGCGTGACCTTGAATCGCCAGACTATGCGGGCGAGAAGTATTTGTTTTGGAATACTTACAATTCTCGGCCGTTGCCCGTGACGCGAGATCGACCCGACGTGCCCGACAATATCCCGCCGCAGTTCATGACTTACTTCGACTGAGCGGGCGTGACGGGCTTTTCTTTTTTCTTATCCGAGCGGCGCTTGAGTTCATCCTCTGCCTCGCGCGATTCGCGGCGCTTGCGCGAGATTTCATCAAGCATCAGGTCCAGCCATTCGCTCACATCAGGTCCTTTTGTTCGTTGACCTCGTCCATCATTTTTCGGACCTCCATCAACGTTGGTGCATCGGGGTCAATCTCCACCGTGTTCTGCACGACTCGGGCACGATCGGTGAATTCATCAGCGTCATACATAACAATGCTGATGGGCAAACCTGACCCCTTCTCGGCCAGCGACCGGACATGATCTTTCAGGTGTTCGTTCAATGGTCGCCCTGACGCATCCACCTGTGTATCCAGCAAGGTCTGCAAGCGCTCGTCGGCCGGTACGGCGTCATCCTTCAGCGGCGCGTGCGCTTCGAAGTAGATGACCCCGTCCCGCTCCCCTATCTGAAAGGGCTCATTGATAATCGTGACGGGCTCGCCAACGGCGACCAGCGCATACAAGAGCTCTATGTTCTCGGGATAGAGGCGCACGCAGCCGTGGCTGACCCGCATCCCGACACCGTAGGGCTGATTAGTGCCATGTATCAGGTATCCGGGCATGCCGAGCTTGAGGACACGCGTGCCGAGCGGATTGTCGGGCCCAGGTGGCACGATGGCCGGCAACGGATCGCCCATCTCTGCATGCTCGCGGCGAACGGACGCCGGCACCCACCACGATGGGTCCTTCGCCTTCGACACGACCTTGGTTGAGCCGAGCGGGGTTTCCCAGCCGACGCGTCCTATGCCGATGGGGTACGTCAGTACCTGCTGTTGCTCACCCTCGCCCGCCTTGGGGAAATAGAACAGCCGCTTGGTGGCAATATTCAAGACGACACCCTCACGCGGCACGTTCGGCAGAACATACTGTGTTGGCAAGATCACCGGCGTATTTCCCCCCGGTAACCATGGATCGACATCGGGGTTGGCAATCACGATTTCGTCATAACCCAGTCCGTACTCTCGCGCCAGGTCGGACAAGGTATCCTCGTCTCGAGTGAACACAACCTGAGGTTCGCCAATCACGGATTGATCGGCACTGGCTAGTACGAAATTGTTGGCAGCGATCGGCTCTTCTACCGGGCGTTCCTCAAACGGAACGCTGCCCATGCCCTTCCTGATGCTCGCCAGGAAATCGTCCAGCGTCGCGCATCCGCCCAACACAAGGAGCGGCAACAGCAACGCAAGGCGTCTCGACATACGGATCTCGGTTACTTGCTGCAGGTGGGAACTCGGCCTTCTTCGACAGCCTGGTTATACAGTGGCAAGGTCTTGGGCCACTCCGAAACCAGCGCTTCGATGCGCGTTTCGCTGGCGGGATGCGTTGACATGAACTCCGCGGGCTTCTTGTCCGTCGTCGCGTCCATGCGCTGCCAGAGCTTGACCGACTCGCGCGGATCGAAACCCGCTTTCGCCATGTACTCGAGACCGATAATATCCGCCTCGCTTTCCTGGCCGCGCGTATGCGGCAGCGAGATACCGAAATCGGCACCCGCATTCAGCGCTTGTTGCGCCGTATAGGTGGCGCCACTGTGTCCACCACCCAGCACGATCGCCGCGACATTGATGAGACCACCACTGATCGAGGCTCTGGACGCACGTTCATTGGAATGCCGTGCCGTCACGTGAGCGATCTCATGGCCAATGACGGCGCCAAGCTGGTGTTGATTCTCGGTCACTTCGAGAATGCCGGTAAACACGCCGATCTTGCCGCCGGGCATAGCGAAAGCGTTGACAGACTCGCTATCGAACACGGCTAACTCCCATTCGATATCGCTCAATGGCGGATCGAGCACAGCGACAACTGCTTCGGCGACGCAGGCAACGAAATCAATTTTCTTGCGATCGGTTGAGAGCGGCATTCCCGCGCGCATCTGGTTGAACGCCCGCGCGCTTTGCGCCTCGAGTTCGGCGTCGGACTTCCAGATCATCTGGCTGCGGCCCGTCGGCGAGGTCGAACAAGACGCCACGACCAGCGCCGTAAATATGAGGGGAATCAGTAACTTGAGTCGGTACATCGGAATGAAAACTCCTCGAGGTATCACCGGATTATAGCGCCTCAGCGCGCCCAAAACCTGCACAGCGTTTCGACCAGATTGGCTCGAGTCAGTTCCTCGAGGCTATCGCGGCAGCCGCGACTCGAATCGCCGACGCCAGCCGGCCGCATCCGCCCTTTCGAGCAAACTGTCGATGTTCGCAACCAGGCGCTTCTGCAAGGGCTTCTTGATGTTGAAGGCGACGCGATACAGATCGCGTTCCGCCGCCAGTTCCTTCAGCAACTCATCGCTGGTCTTGATCTCGTCCGCGAGACCCAGCTCGAGCGCCATCGTGCCGTACCAGTGCTCTCCGGTCGCCACCTTGTCGAGATCCAGATTCGGGCGGTACTTGCCGACCGCGTCTTTAAACAGGCGGTGCACGTCTTCGAGTTCTTCCTTCAACTTGGCGCGGTCTTCATCCGTATTCTTGCCGAACATCGTCACTGATCTCTTATACTTGCCCGCCGTTATCTGTTCGAAATCAACGCCGTGACTATCGAGCATACGGTTGAAGTTTGGAAGCTGTGCGAGCACCCCGATCGAACCGAGGATCGCAAAGGGTGCGGCATAGACTTTCGACGCGACACACGCCATCAGGTAACCGCCGCTGGCGGCAACCTTGTCGACGCAAACAGTTAACGGGATCTCGTGGTCCCGGATTCTCGCCAGCTGCGAGGCTGCAAGGCCGTGCTCGTGCACCACACCACCATGATTCTCGAGCCTTACAATGACCTCGTCTCCGGCGCCGGCAACGTCGAGAATCGCACTGACTTCCTCGCGCAGCGACGGTACGGCGGTCGCCTTGAGATCGCCCTTGAAATCGATGACAAAACTGCGTGGCTTCGTTGATGCTTTCTTGCCCTCGGCCTTCGCTTCCTTCTTACTCGCCTTGGCCGCCTTCTTTTGCTCCGCTTTTGTCGACACCGCACCGCGTAATGTGTCGGCCAACGATTTGAAGTTCTTGTTGAGGTTTTCGACTTCAAGGCCTTCGTGAGCGGCTTTGCGCCCGGCTATCGCCGCGACGACGATGACAACGACGATCCCGGCCACGATCGTGATGACTTTCAGAAGAAATAATCCGTATTCAGCAAAAAACTGGCCCATAAGAATCCTGGCTGCGTGGTTTGAGAAAGATCGCTAGATCGCGATGCCGACGTTGTTCTTTTGCAGCACCTGCTCGGCGCGATAGCTGGAACGCACCATGGGTCCGGCGACGACCTCAACGAATCCCTTCTCCAGACCTTCCATCCTGTAGGCCTCGAATTCCTCGGGCGTCACGTAGCGTTCGACTGGCAGGTGATTAGGCGTAGGCCGCAGGTACTGGCCAAGTGTGAGGATATCGACTTCCGCGGCACGCAGATCGTGCATGGTCTGCACGATTTCATTGTCACGTTCGCCGAGGCCCAGCATCAAACTGGTCTTCGTCAACACCGATGGGCGATGCTGCTTGGCATGTCGCAATACGTCGATGGTCTGCTCGTAGCTCGCGCGCGGATCGCGCACCGGGTGGGTTAGCCGATGCACGGTCTCGACATTCTGGGCGAACACCTCGAGGCCGGAGTCGACGACAAGTTCGACATGCTCCTTGACGCCATTGAAGTCCGGGGTTAGTGCCTCAACCGCCGTGTTCGGGTTGAGCTTCTTGATTTCGCGCACACACTCGGCGTAGTGCGAAGCACCACCATCGTCGAGATCATCGCGATCGACAGACGTAATGACGACATATTCGAGGCCCATAAGCTTCACGGCTCGTGCCGAGTTCAGCGGCTCCTCAGGATCTAGCCATCCCTTGGGATTGCCGGTATCCACCGCGCAGAAACGGCACGCCCGGGTACACACCGAGCCGAGCACCATGATCGTTGCGGTACCGGCGTTCCAGCATTCACCGATATTGGGGCACATCGACTCTTCACAAACCGTACTCAAGCGATGTTCGTGAACGATTTTTCGCGTGCTGGAGTAGCCGGAGCCGAACGGCATCTTGGCGCGCAGCCAATGCGGCTTATCACCACGAACCAGCGGTTCCGCGTCCCTGCGATCCTTGATGCCGTTCTTGATCGCGGCGAAGCCGGCATCCGTCTGGTATTTCCTGCCGCTCTGCACTATCGGAATACCCTGGAAGAGTTTGTCTTTATTACTCATGCGAAATTTGCAATACACCGCGTGTTGGGGGGCGCATTGTCGCACAAAATTCACAAAAAAAGATCCCGGCCGAAGCCGGGAGAGTCAGGGGGAAATGGTTAACGCCAGAAGTGTCAGTGGAGTCTCGACCAGCTGACCAGTTTTACAGCGCTTTGCTGCAGGTCAAAATTGCGGGCCAGAATCGCTTCGATGTCGCGCTGATCCGAATCATGTTCCATCGGTTGATTCAGTTCTACGACGCCGCAGAATTCATTACCTTCTCGGTATTCTGCGTCAGTCAGGATGAACTGCGTGTAGTACTTTGCGGACATGGGTAAAGACTACCCATGCCTGTGGGACGTATCTGTGAGCCACAGCACAAATCGTGTCTCTCGGCCCTCGAATCGCCCAAAAATAGACCTGAATCACATCTTGACGACGATAAGCACCCGATTTCTGGCGCTTTTTTACCAATACAGCGTAAAATCCACTATGTTCGTGGACCCGTTACACGGATTTTCGGTCCTACCCTATGTAATATCGTGCTGCGTCTGCCTCTGCTGGGGCAGATCCAGGCTCTAGTCAATTATTGAGGAATGAATACATGGTCGCGAAATCCGGTTTCGTAAGACTCTTGGCGCTGGGCTTGCTGCTGATCGCCAGCAGCGGCTACGCGCAGAACGAGCTCCGCAATACGTTTTTCAAGGACGCCGATGCCGCCAAAGCGGCTGCTGACGCCGCAAACGCCGAGTTGCTCGCGCCGCGCAGTTATGAACGGGGTCTAAAGGAATATAACGATGCGGAATCAGCCCTGCAGCGTGGACGCAATATCGAGACGGTGCGCTCTAACGCGGGCGATGCCACAAGTTATTTCAGGACGGCTGCCGAAAAGGCGCGGATCGCGCAGACGGCCCTGGCGCAGGTCATGAAAAGCCGCCAGGATGCCGCAAACGCCAAAGCGCCGGCCCTGTCACCCGAAATTTGGCAAGAAGCTCAGCGCAAGTTCGCGGACGCGATCCGGCTGCTTGAACGCGGTGACCTGAAAGGCTCGAAGCGCAGCGACATCGAGGCGACCAGCTTGTATCGCGATGCTGAGCTCGTCGCGATCAAGGCACAGTATCTCAGTGAGACCCGCCGTCTACTGACGGACGCCGATCGCGCCCGTGTCGGTCGTTACGCGCCGATTACGCTGGGCAAGGCGAAACAACTGCTGGCAGATGCCGAACGCGAATTGAGTGAGAATCGTTACGACACCGACCTGCCGCGCAGCCTTGCGCAGCAGGCGAACTACGAAGCCAAGCACGCCATCTATCTTTCCGAGGTGGTTCGCCGGGTACGTGACAAGAAACTCACCCCTGAACAACTGGTGCTGCAATGGGAGCAGCCCTTGCAGGCTGTTGCCGGCGTTGCCGACATTGTCCCCAACATGGAAGCGGGCCCGGACAAACTGACCGCCGAACTCGTCGCATTTTTCGAGAACCAGCGTAACAAGGTTCAAAGCCTGGAACAGGAGAAAGGTGAGAATGAAGTTCGAATTGCCGATATGGAGGAAGAGCTAAGCGCGCTCGATGAGCGCCTCGGCGGAGCGACGGCTGAGCGCGCGGCGCTGGTTCAGCGACTCGAAGCACAGGCACGCGTGAAACAGCAATTCGAACAGATTGAGAAAATGTTTACGTCAGATGAATCCCGCGTGTTCCGCGAAGGCAATACCATTATTATGCGACTCGTCGGCCTGAGCTTCGATAGTGGTGAGTCTCAAATCAAGTCGGAGAATTTCGACTTGCTTGCCAAAGTCGAAAAGGCGATCGATGTCTTCCCGCGCAGCGAGCTCACGATTGAAGGCCATACTGACTCACACGGCGGCGACGACTTTAACCAGACGTTGTCTCAGGCGCGCGCAGAATCGGTGCAGCAATACATGGTCAACGCGATGCGAATTCCAACGTATCGCCTGATCGCGACCGGTTACGGCGAAACGCGACCCGTTGCCAGCAATGAAACCGCAGCCGGCCGCGCTCGTAACCGTCGAATCGACATCGTCATCAAGCCGAACCTCGAGACCGAGTAAGCTCAGGACATCGCTGAATCATGGCTGCGCCACCAGGTCGCAATGGTGCGCGCAGTCTTTTCGTTGACGAGATAGCCGTACTCCGAGTGCACGTTGAGCCAGCCATCCAGTCGAAAGTGGTTGTATATCCTGTCGTCCTCGAAGCTCTCGACCATTCCCAGGGCGAGCATCTCCCCGAAGTCATTCTTTAACCGCGGATCAATTGCCGTCAGGTCGCCGACAGCCGACAAATTCTTCCAGTGCCTGATGTTCTGTGGATAGCGATCCCGGCCAAGGCGCGCAGATCCTTTGATGCGCTTCTGCATATAGCGCTGACCGAGTGGGCTCCCCATCGTCAGCAAGAGGTCAACCTTTACGTGATCGCGTTCATTGTGCGACATCTCCCACAGCGCGTCATAGGCGATGACCGAACCCATGCTGTGCCCGACCAGCAGCACCGGGTGACGTCCCTCCGTCGCGGCCCTGAGAGCTACCTTCAACATTCGTCGCGTGTGCTCGGCAATACCATTGTCGTCAAGAATATAGCGGCGAAGATCGCGAAGATGCAGTTCTGTTCGCTCACTGGCAATGTGCGGAATCAGAAACGGCAACCGGTCGCCCAGCCTGTAAATCCAGCGCATGAGTTTGCGCTTCCACGAAGTCGCCTCGGCGATGTCACGCTCGCTCGCGGCCCGCTGACTGATGACGTTGTCGATCGCGCCCCGATCGATTTCGAAATCGCGGTGCTCGCGATAGAAATCATAGGTCCAGGCGACCAGGTCAAAACCGCCGGCCGTCGACGCCAGGGCATGCGCGACGGCTTCGTCAGTCCGTTCGAGACCCGCGAACAAGCAGCGTAGCAGCGCTTCGCGGTGCACACCGGGTTCGGGCTTGGGAAGCAGGCCGGGAACGTACAGGACGATCGGGTGCGCGCTATCGCTCACGACGCGTCTCGCTCCAATAGTTCGTGAAGCTCGCCAACATGCTGAACTTCTGCATCGGGCGCGTGATATTCATCGGGCCACCTGTCACCGTTGCGGTTGACCCAGATCGCCTTGAGGCCGGCATCGCGTGCGCCGTGAACATCGTACAAGGGGTGATCGCCAACATGCAGTGTCTGGGCTGCACTTGCGCCACCGACGGCGACGGCCATATCAAATATCGGTCGATCCGGCTTCGCGGCGCCCGCCATAGCGGCGGAGACGACGTCGTCGAACAGATCACGAATGCCGATCTTCTCGAGGTCGGCATTGCCGTTGGTCACGGCGACCAGGGTGAACCGCTCGCGCAAGGCAACGAGCGCGGGACGCGCCTCCGGAAACAAGGTGACATCGTTGCGAACCTCGTTGAACACGGCGAAAGCGTCATCGACGTAACTGTCGCCGTAACCGGCTGCCTCTCCAAGGCGCGCCAGCACGGTGCGGCGCAGAAACGTCAAGTCGTGCGAACGGCCGTCGAACTCGGTAATCACCTCTGACCGGAGCGCCATCATCGCCGCAGGATCAAATAGCTCGGTGATGCGCGGATAATGCTCGCCGATCCATGCGTACAGGCGCTCCTCGGCGCGCTTGATGACCGGGTGGATTGCCCAGAGCGTATCGTCAAGATCCAGGGTGATAGTCCGTATGTCGTTCAAGTATTGCCCGCGAGCCGATGATCGATCACCATTGTGAAGTCAAGACCAACGCGGAGCAAGACAATGAAATACCTGCACACGATGGTGCGCGTCACCGACGTCGAGAAGTCGCTCGACTTCTACTGCGATAAACTCGGGCTCGTCGAGCTGAAGCGACACGACAGTGAACAGGGGCGATTCACCCTGATCTTTCTGGCCGCAGCCGGCGATGAGGCGGCACAGGTCGAATTGACTCACAACTGGGACCCCGAGGACTACGACGAGGGTCGTAACTTCGGCCACCTGGCGTACCAGGTCGACGACATCTACGCGCTGTGCCAGAAGCTCATGGACGCCGGCGTAACCATCAATCGTCCACCGCGTGACGGGCACATGGCGTTTGTGCGTTCGCCGGATAACATCTCGATAGAGCTGTTGCAGAAAGGGGACGCTTTGCCGCCCAAAGAACCCTGGGCGTCGATGCCCAGTGTTGGGCACTGGTAGGCATATTTGCAGAGTGGCTGCTTGCGCCGATAGCGAACATTCGATCAACCGAAAAGATCATCGTGTGACCGGCGGCTAACGGCCACAATCGGTCGTTCAGACGGATCGAGTAATTCCACCGTCCACTCGAATATTTTGCCCAGTGATATAGGCAGCGCCGTCAGATGCCAGAAATGCAATCACGTCGGAGATCTCTTCAGTTCTACCGTATCGCTGCATCGGAATACGATCGCGAAATTCCTTCTTTTCCGGGAGGCTGTCGATAAAACCGGGCAATACGTTATTCATACGGATATTCTCGGCCGCGTATTGATCCGAGATCAGTTTCGTATACGCGGCGAGTCCTGCTCGAAAAACGCCTGATGTCGGAAAAACCGGATCTGGCTCAAATGCAGCGAATGTCGAAATATTGATAATTACACCGGACTGTTGCCGTTGCATGACAGGAATAACCAATCGGGTTGGACGGACGACATTGAGAAAGTAGACATCCATTCCCGTGTGCCAATCTTCGTCCGTGAGTTCGAGAACTGGTGCTCTCGGCCCATGCCCCGCGCTATTCACAAGCACATCGACACGCCCCCACTTCTCAAGCGTTTGATCGGTTAGTCGCTGCAAATCTTCATTTGACTGATTAGAACCAGTCATACCCAAGCCGCCAAGTTCTTTCGCTAATGTCTCTGCTTTGCCAGAGGACGATAAGACAGCTACCCGAAAACCGTCCGCCGCCAACTTGCGAGCAGCACCAGCCCCCATTCCACTTCCACCGGCTGTAATAATTGCCACCTTATCTGCTGCCATTACTTAGTCCCACGCATTGATTTTTTTTAACTAATATTGAGTTGGTAAGCGTCCGCTTTGGGTCATGAGCATCCCTTTTTTTGTTTATTCTAGCTTAACGGCCGCTTTTGCGGAGGAGGCGGAAAATTTAGAGCATCGATTTGTTTGACCCGCGAAGAAACGACCCCTTCAGGTGAGAGCGGTCGTTCAGATCAACGCAAAACCAGGCAATTTACAGGCCACTAACGGCCACAATCGGTCGTCCACGACGACTACTGCTAGTCTGTTCCGTCAGTATATGATTTACCCACTGCTTCGGCGAACGAGGCTACAGCCTCTTCGTCAATCTGCCTTGAAATCCTAACTGGAACGTCGTAGAAGGCGTCATGCCACTCCATCAGCATCTTGTCGTTTTTGTAGGCGTGTATGTGCGTACAGAGATAGGCGATCGACGCATCATTCAGTAGCGCGGCAAGCGCCGACATTGTCGCTGTCGAACACGGGACGTGATACCGGCTGGGCATAGGCCAGATCGTACCTATAGCAACCTTTTGCGGGTCGCCTAACCGATGATTTTCTAAGAAGTCGTTAACCTCAGGTTCCGTCGTTCCTTCCAGGTAAACAACAGCCCCCTCGGGGAGAAGCGTCGGTAACGCCTCGACGAATTTGGAGCAGTCTCTTGTCGGCTCTACCTCCCATGTATGGGACTCATCGAGTGTCAGCCCCTCGGATTCAGACTTGGGTACGATCCCCAGTATTCTTGAAATGAAACCCATATCGTTTAGACGCCCTTATCAAGGTGCAGGAG
>JABDNG010000026.1 GCA_013001045.1 Woeseiaceae bacterium
TGCAACTTCCTGCCAGATTTCCTCCGTAACAAAAGGAATGAGGGGATGAAGCAGCCGCAAAAGCGACTCCAGCACTTCGATAAGAGTCTTGCGCGTGCCGCGTTGCAATGCGGCCGAGGCCTCTTCCAATTGCAACACGGGTTTGGACAACTCGAGATACCAGTCGCAGAACTCGTGCCAGGTAAATTCGTACATCGCCTGCGCCGCAAGATCGAGCCGGTAGGAATCGAAGTGTTCGTGCACGGCTGTCACGGTTTGGTCGAGGCGCGCCAGGATCCAGCGATCGGCGACGCTGTTTTCGATTTCTCCGCTATCAAGCGACTCCGTGTTCATCAACACGTATCGTGCCGCGTTCCAGAGCTTGTTACAAAAATTCTTGTAACCATCGATGCGGCCCAGATCGAATCGAATATCGCGACCCGTGGTTGCGAGTGCCGCAAACGTGAATCGCAATGCGTCGGCGCCATACTCGGCGATGCCGTCCGGAAATTGTTTGCGCGTCGCCCTCTCGATCTTTGGTAACAGGTGATCCTGCATCATTTCGCTAGTGCGTTTTTCGATGAGCGTGTCAAGATCGATGCCGTCGATGAGGTCGAGCGGATCGAGCACATTACCCTTTGACTTCGACATCTTCTGGCCATCTTCGGCACGAATCAGGCCGTGGATATACACTTCGCGGAACGGGACATCGCCCATGAACTTGATGCCCATCATGATCATGCGAGCAACCCAGAAGAAGATAATGTCGAAACCCGTTACGAGCACGTTGCCGGGATAAAAGTCGGCAAGCCTGTCTGTTTTTTCGGGCCAGCCGAGCGTGCTGAATGGCCACAGCGCCGACGAAAACCACGTGTCGAGCACGTCTTCATCCTGCCGCAGCGAAACCACCGAGCCGAGCTCGTTCTTCTCGCGAACGTCGTCTTCCGAATAGCCGACGTACACATTGCCGTCCTCGTCGTACCAGGCGGGAATGCGATGCCCCCACCAAAGCTGCCGGCTGATGCACCAGTCCTGGATGTTATACATCCAATCGAAATACGTCTTCGACCAGTTCTCAGGAACAAACTTGATTTTCCCGGTTTCCACGGCATCGATTGCGGGTTTCGCCAGCGGCTCGATTTTTACGTACCACTGATCCGTCAGGTAGGGCTCGACGACAGCGTGCGAGCGGTCGCCGCGCGGAATTTTCACGACGTAGTCTTCGATTTCGTGGAGCAGACCCAGTTGTTTGAATTCGGCAACGACTTGCTTGCGTGCCTCGAAACGGTCCAGCCCTTTATAGGTATCCGGCACGGTATCGTTCAGTGCCGCGTCGTCGGTCAGTATGTTGTACAACGGCAAACCGTGGCGCTCGCCGATTTCGTAGTCGTTGAAGTCGTGTGCAGGCGTGATTTTTACGCAGCCCGTGCCAAATTCGCGATCCACGTACTCGTCAGCAATGATCGGTATGCGACGGCCCACGATCGGCAGAATGATGTCCTGACCGACCAGTGCCTGGTAGCGCTCGTCTTCGGGATGCACGGCAACGGCGCTGTCGCCCAGCATGGTCTCCGGGCGCGTCGTTGCTACGACAAGGTGACCATCACCTGATGCCAGCGGATAGCGAAAATGCCAGAGACTGCCGTCTTCATCGGCGGACAGGACTTCGAGATCCGACAAGGCCGTGTGCAAAACCGGGTCCCAGTTGACGAGTCGTTTGCCGCGATAGATCAGGCCCTCAGCATGCAGATTGACAAACACTTCCTTGACGGCAGCCGACAAGCCTTCGTCCATCGTGAAGCGTTCGTGTTCCCAGTCGACCGATGCGCCCAGCCGCCGGGTTTGTCGACTGATTTTTCCGCCCGACTCCTCTTTCCACTGCCAGACACGCTCGACAAATTTCTCACGACCCAATTCTCGTCGAGACGTGCCTTCTGCGTTGAGCAGACGTTCGACGACCATCTGCGTCGCAATACCTGCGTGGTCCGTACCTGGCTGCCACAACGTGCGGTGTCCGCGCATGCGATGGTAGCGCGTCAACGCGTCCTGGATGGTGTCCTGGAAGCCATGGCCCATGTGCAGCGTACCCGTCACGTTCGGTGGCGGAATCATGATGCAGTAGCGCTCACCGTCACCTTGTGGCGCAAAATAGCCGTTTTCTTCCCAGCGCTCGTAGACGCGTTGTTCAATATCTTTAGGTTGGTAGGACTTGTTCATCAAAGTTTGTGTGTCTGGATCGAGTGACCCTTTTCCCGGTATTCAACAAAACGTTTGCGACTCAAAAGGCGGCAATTCTCATCGGAGGTGACGAGTTCTGCAACACGGGGAAAGGTGTTGGCGAAGGTGGGAATTTCGTCACAGAGGTTTATCAAGAGGTCACGCGATTCAACGCTATCAGGATCGCTACCGATCAAGACAGCCGAGGCGTCCGTTTCGTCGCCCGCACCGCTAAGGCCATGCGGCACGAAGCTGCCGTCACGAAATGTCCACAAGAGCTGATCAAGCCGCTCTGCGTCCTCGCGGCTGCGGGCATGTATATACACGGTATTCTTGAGCCGATAGGCCTTCTCGGCCAGCTTGCAGGCCAGCGTTTGACGCGCATGTTCATCAGCGCGCTCGAGAACGTAAAAATCGACTCTGGCCATAATGAAGATCGCTTGCTTAAGGCAGGGCGTTGCAGCGTGCGAGCAGCATCTCCGACAACAGCGGAACTGGCCGTCCGGATGCGCCTTTCTTGGCACCACTTTTCCAGGCCGTACCGGCGATATCCATGTGTGCCCAGGTCATTCCCTTGGTGAACTTGCCGAGGAAGCATCCCGCGGTAACCGCACCGCCGCCCGGACCGCCGATGTTGGACATGTCGGCGAAGTTGCTCTTGAGTTGCTGAGCGTACTCGTCGCCGAGCGGCATCGGCCATGCGCGATCTTCGGCGCTCTCGCCCGCGGCGACCAATTCGCTGCGCAAATCGTCGTCGTTGCTCATGACCGCGGTGCGGTGCGCGCCGAGCGCCACAACGCAGGCACCCGTGAGCGTCGCAACGTCGATAATCGCCGCGGGTTTGAAGCGCCGCGAGTAGGTCAGGGCGTCACAGAGTATGAGGCGCCCCTCGGCATCGGTATTGAGGACTTCGATTGTCTGTCCCGACATGCTCTTGACGATGTCGCCAGGCTTGGTCGCCGTGCCGCTTGGCAGGTTTTCGACCGCCGGAACCACAACGTTAAGATTAATCGGCAGTTTCAAGTGTGCGACCGTCGCCATGGTACCGATGACGCTGGCAGCGCCACACATGTCGAATTTCATCTCATCCATGCCGAGACCGGGTTTCAGCGAAATACCGCCCGCATCGAACGTCACGCCTTTACCAACCAGTACGACCGGCTTTTTGTTGCCGGCACCTTTGTATCGCATGACGATCAGTCTGGCGGGCTCTGCCGTGCCCGCCGTCACGGACAACAGCGAGCCCATTCCGAGGCGCTTCATTTCTGCCTCGTTGAGCACTCTGGTCGTTAACTTGCCGTTACCGGCCGCGAGTTTCTTGGCAGTACGTGCGAGATAACTTGGCGTGCACACGTTTGGCGGCAGGTTGCCGAGGTCTTTCGCAAGCGACGCCCCGGTTACGATAGCGCCGCCGTGCTCGGCGCCTCGCAGCGTGTTGGCAGCATCAGCGCGCTGTGCAATTGAGAAACCGATTTTCTTGAGAGGACTGGCTGCCGGCTTGCGGCCGCTCTTCATCTTGTCGAAGCGGTAGAGCGTGTCGCCAATCGTTTCAACGCTATGTCGAGCGAGATAATAAGGGCTCGCACCTGCGACAGCTTCGAGCGTGAGACAGTTCAAGACCTGTCGCACCTTGGTTTTTGAGATTGCGGTGGCTGCGGCGGCAACCGCTTTGCGGAATTCCCTGGCGCCGAAGTCGCTTGACTTGCCGAGACCCACGACGGCCACGCGACGGGCCTTGACGCCTGACACCCCGTTTAGCATGGTACAGCGCCCGAGTTTCGAAGAGATGTCACCACTCTTTATCAGTTGGCGAATCTCGCCCCTACTTGCCGCATCGAGTTCACTCGCGCCGGCACCGAGCTTGCCACGGCTGTAAATGCCGACAATAGCGCAGTCGACGGCGCGGACAGAGGGTTTGCTCGTTGTCGTGAAATATTCCATAAATTCAGCTCGCCTTCTTATTGGGTCGGGGCTGTCGCGGGTAAAACAAAAGCGGTAGTCTAACCCTTTCGGCTGCAGGCAGCTACGCCATTCCCGGACACCGATGACCCGCATTCTGGATCGGTACATATTTCGTGAGATCACCATGACCTGGCTCGGGGTCACGATGGTGTTGCTGCTTATTCTGCTGACGAATCAGTTCGCCAGGGTGCTGGGCGACGTCGCCAAGGGAAAACTGCCGAAGGATGCCGCATTCGACGTCATTGGCCTGTCGGCGGCGCAATACCTTACCGTTCTTGTGCCGATTGGCCTTTTCTTGTCCATCATGCTGGCCCTGGGTCGTCTGTATCGGGACAGTGAGATGCCGGCAATGATGGCGTGTCGAGTTGGCCCATCGGGCATCTACCGGCCGCTGATGTGGCTATTGGTGCCGCTGGCACTGGGCGTTGCCTGGCTGTCCATCGAGGGCGCGCCACGCGCGCTGACTGCCGTCGATCGAATCGGTGCAGAGGCCCGTCGCGAGGCCGACCTGGCGAGTATCGAGCCCGGGCGCTTTACAGTCTTCGGACCGGATCAGGCCGTCGTCTACGGCGAACGCGTGACCGCGAAAGGGGAGATGGAGAAGGTCTTCCTGCAACGTCAGGTCGGCGACGGACAGGTCGAAG
>JABDNG010000042.1 GCA_013001045.1 Woeseiaceae bacterium
GCGCCCAGCTGGTCGTAAGCGGCGCGTTTTTCCGGATCCTTGAGCACGGCGTAGGCTTCGCCGAGATCTTTGAAACGCGCTTCGGCGTCCGCTTCTTTGCTCACGTCAGGATGATACTTGCGAGCCAGTTTACGGTAGGCACGTTTGACCTCATCCTGACTGGCATCACGCTCGACGCCCATGATTTTGTAATAGTCCTTAAAATCCATGCGTTGCTCCACCGTGCAATTGTGGCGAACAAGTCAGTGTATTTTCGGTGTTCGGTCCTTGTAAACAGAAACGGTGCCTGGTTCTTTCATGTCCCGCCGCATTCTCGACCCCTACTCTTCGCAAACAATAGGTATTCGTCGGCGCTGGCAAGCCATACCAGGCCAGAGAACGAAAAGCGGCGAGCCACGCTCGCCGCTATCCAGGGCCAGAATCCAGCCCTGCTACTCGTCGTCGTCTTGCGCCATACGCCTGTTGGTGGCGAGATAGCTACGCGAAGAATCGCAGTCGAGTTTGCCAGCAAAGAGCTCACCGGCTTTTTGCCAACCGCTCTCGCTGTACTGATCAAAATCCGCGCCCTGGTCTTCGAGATTCTGCCAGGCCGCGACAAACTTGAACTCAAAATCCTCACCGCCACCGCCGTATGCCGGGAAAAACACCCACATCCCGGCTGTCGAGCCCTGCTCCTTCTTGTATTTGCCCCAGTCCATGATAGGCGAATACAAATCATCAAAGGTGGCGCCGTCTGCCGTATTGCAGTCCGAGAATGAAATGACAATATTAGATGGATTGTCCCGCTTAGGTGGTTTCAACATTTGCAGAACGGCATATGCCGCATGCGTGTCGCAGCTGATAGCCGCATCGAAGGCTTCCTGGCCCTTGCTACCAGTGGCGAGCCAGGCATCCTGTATGCGACCCAGCGTCTTCGCCTTTTCAGACCCGCCAAGCCACAGCACATCGAAATCCTGCTCGGGACCGGCGTAGTAAGGCACGAGCGTCCAGGCCGAATAATCGTTAATCCCGTTCTTATCACCCCAAGCATTGAACTTCTTGACTGCGGCGTCGAGATCAGCCGGGCCTTTGCCCTCGTTGTACTTGCAGGCGAACATTTCCACAGGAGTCGCCACGTTGGGCTCTTCGGCTGCTCCCTCATGCTGGTCTGCAAAGCCGATGCCAACTGACAAGAAAAGGCCGCCAGACAAGAATACGGTTAGGAATTTCTTCATTTTTTGCCCCTTTTTATTGTTTTAGGCAACAGTCGATCGCTGCGCCTGCCGGCATGAGTATAGACAGTTGGAGTGGACTTTTGAAATTTACCAAGAGAGTACTGTCATTTTTTTTCGATTCACCATATCGAGAGCGAATCGTGCTCTGTGTCATCCGTGGTTTGGCCTCGGGAGCGCGCTAATTCTCCTTATTCTTTAGCCGGCACTTGCGTATGATCGTGTCAGGCTATCAAATCAAAAATCACGATGACATGGCGAAAATTCTCGGCATAGACGTTGGCGGTAGCGGTATCAAGGCGGCGCTAGTCGATACCGTCGGGGGCGAACTGGTCAGCGAACGGCGCCGCATCGCGACACCCGATCCGTCCACACCGCAAAATGTCGCTGCGACGGTCAAACGGCTGGTGGCCGGGTTTGACTATTCAGGAACCGTCGGATGTTGCTTCCCTGCCGTCGTCATCGATGGTCAAGCCAAGACGGCTGGCAATATCGACAAAGCCTGGCGCAATACGCAGATTGACACCCTGTTTGGAGATGCAACCGGGCTTCCGTTTGTCGTGCTCAACGATGCTGATGCTGCCGGCATGGCGGAAATGACATTAGGGGCCGGAATCGGGCTGCAGGGAATGGTCATCATGATTACCATCGGCACCGGTCTCGGGAGTGGCGTTTTCTACAATGGCCAACTCATTCCAAATATCGAACTCGGGAGAATGCCGGGCAAGGACGGTGAGCCGATCGAATTTTATGCGGGCAATCGGGCGAGAAAAGTGAATGATCTCTCCTGGGTCGAATGGGCGCCGCGATTCAACTACTTTCTCGAGCGTACTGCGAGAGTGTTCTCGCCCGACCATTTCATACTCGGCGGCGGCGCTAGCACGAAATTCCGACAGTTTGAGAAAGCAATCAAAGTTCCCACGACGATTCACGTCGCAAGATTCCTCAACAACGCCGGGATCATTGGCGCTGCTGTCGCGGCCGATAAGGACAATCAATAAACGCCGCGTCTCAAGCGTCGTCTTAATGCAAGAGTTTGCCTCAAGCGTACTGCTTTACTCGGCTTCCGACAGTACGATCAAAGTGTCACTCCTGACGCCATCCTCGGCAGCAGCCGCTATGCCCTCTTCCGATTCAAGCATCGCATTCAGCGCATCGATGTCGTTGACGGCGACCACAAGCCCGGTGAGGTTGGAGTTATCTGCGCTTCGAAAGGTGTGTACATGTTTGGCGCCGTTCTGCGCAAAGAGTTCATGGCGGCTGCCCTCGCCGCGCCAGGCGGCCAACCATTTCTCGGCATCGTCAACTTCGTGCATGATCATGACGTGGGTCTTGGCGGGTTCCGCCATCGCCGCGGGTCGGTCGCTGTTCCAGATGTCGTTGGCAATGCGCCATTGGCCGTCATCACCGCGTCGCCACGTTTCGACGTACTTGCCAACGTCCACGGTTTCGTCACCGGCCTGAAGCACGTAGGTTCCATATCTGTATCCAATATCGCCAGAGACCTCTGCTTCAACAGTAGCGAGTTCGATGCCGAGGCCGGCGTCGATCATGGTGCCGAATTCAGCACGCACGGCATCTCTGCCGATCGTCGCTTCCCCGTTGGGTGGCGCGACGCGTGAATCACTCGTGTACAGCGCCGCGAGGGCATCGACGTCTTTGGCATTGAATGCGGCTTGCCAGGCTTTCGCGCCGCTCGCGATGACCGAAGCGTCGGCAGCCGGGGGCGCCTGATTGCAGGCTGCGACCACCAGTAACAAGGGGAGCACGCTGAATAATTTCTTCATTTCTGAATCCTCCGAAGTAAGTCACGGGTCCTGGCCTTCTTATTGATTGTTAAGCAGGACGCATGCCTTCAATCGTAGCAGACGACTGCGTGATCCGCCTGCGTTAAGTCCCGATATCGAGGCCGCTCGAAACGGCGTAGGCTCAACGTGCTTGGACCCGGAAAAGGCGGCGGAAAGGGGGCATGGCAGACTATTCGACATCGCGGGAGCGCATGGTGCGGCGCCAGATTGCGGCGCGCGGTGTGCGATCAGAGAACGTTCTCGATGCAATGCGCAAGGTCCCGCGTGAGCGATTCCTGCCAAAGGGGCAAGGTGTATGGGCCTACGAGGACGCACCGCAACCGATTGGCGACGGGCAGACGATTTCGCAGCCCTATATCGTTGCCTACATGACGGAAGCCCTGGATCTCGAAGGCGGAGAAAAGGTACTGGAGATTGGCACCGGCTGCGGGTATGCGGCGGCCGTTCTTGCCGAGATAGCGGCAGACGTATACACCATGGAACGCATCGAAGGACTCGCGACTATAGCGAGCACCGTTCTTGACGAGCTCGGTTACGACAACGTGCACGTGCGGCAGGGTGACGGGACGCTTGGCTGGCCCGAGGAAGCATCGTTCGACGCCATTGTCGTGACGGCCGGTGGCCCCGACGTTCCTGGCACGCTGAAGCACCAGCTCAAAATAGGTGGGCGCCTCGTCATACCCGTCGGAAAGAGCAGCTGGTATCAGCAACTGGTGCGCGTAACGCGCGTCGCCGAGTCCGAGTTCGAAACCGAAGACCTGGTCCCGGTGCGCTTTGTGCCTCTCATTGGTGAAGAGGGCTGGGACTCGTAGTTCCGGTTGACGTTGATAAGATCATTGCCGCAACGGCGTACAAGACCAATGCGGCCATGATTACGAAGACAAAGCCAAATTCTATTGCCAGCAGCGTGGCCAGAACTGCACTAACGACCGAAGCAAAGCCGTTGATTCCCCAGGCCCAGGGAATGAAATTGGGCGCGGTCGCTGCAACGTGCTGGAGTCCCAACGGAAACGGCATCCCCATGCTGACGGCCAGAGGCGCAATCAATGCGATCGTCATCACGACTTTCACTGGGTCGGAAAAGCCGATGCAGCGCTGAAAGATCAAGGGCAGCACGACTACGTACACGATCGTAAGTAACGCGATAACACCAACGGCAACGGCGACCGGCGAGCGGCCTCTTCCCTCGAGCACACGAGCAAGACTCTCCGACCAGGCGCTGCCGATCCCGGCGAATACGAGGAAGCCACTCAGAACGACGGCAACCGAATACAGCGGATGGCTCAGGAACAAAATGAACTTCTGGATGAACGCCATTTCGATGAATAAAAATGCCAGGCCGAGCAGCAGAAAGTACGCGCCCATGCGCGGCCCCGTTCCGGCCCGCCAGTTGCGCTTGACGCGGGAAAGTGGCAACAGGATCAGTACGAGCCCGGCGATTACCGCTTGGAGCAAGGTCGCGATCAGAATCAGGTAACTCCATTCGATCAGCCCCGCGCCACCGACCCGGCGCAGCGCAACCACTTCGGGAAGCGTCGCCCATTTGAAAAAGTGAAAGTAGTACGGCCGATTGTCGCTTGCAGGTTGAATATAAAACTTGTAACGCTCCGCGAATTCGTCGGCGCGCGGCCCGAGTAGTGCCTTGGTGCCATCGTAAATATACGCCTCATTCAGCCGATTGAATCGATTCGCATCGCTCGCTTGAATTCCCGGAAACCAGGCTGTGTCGAAGGATCGTGACTCTGCGAATTCCTGCATCGTTTCGATTTCGCGAGGCGTGAATACGCCATGCTTGATGAGCATGGTGCTTGTGTTCCAGCTGCGTATTACCGCCAGCTGCTGTCCGGGCTCGCTCACTCCCATCATGCGCAATGCATCGATCGCGGTCGCTACGAGTTTCAGGCCGTCGCGCGGCGGCAATTTTAGCCAGCGCGTGATAGCGAGCATGCCTCCGGGCGTCGTGTGCTCGAGGTACTCGCGGATCGCCTCCACCGTATAAATGTAGCTTTCACTCTGCGCATGAACACCGGCGCCGGACGCACCGAAGGAATCGAGCAGGCCGATGTGGATCAAGTCATATTGCATGTCGCTCCGAGCGACAAAACCGCGCGCCTCACTGGTATGCACGGCCACGCGTGGATCGTCATAGACAAAGCCTGCAAAATCCGCGTACGTTTCGCTGACGAGTCTGGTCATTTGCGGGTTGAGCTCTACGGCCTCGATGCTGTTCGCACCGTGATAGAGCCCGAGCAGCACGTCGCTGCCACCGCCGGCACCGAGAACCAGGACATTCGGTCTGTCGAGCAGCGCGTAGGGCAAGGCAGCCGTCATATCGCCCAGGTAGCCGACCGAGTTGAGATCACCATCGAAGCGCGTGATTGCACTCATGCCATCGGCATCCGTAAACACGGCCAGTTGTTCCGGTGGCACATGGCGAGTATTGAAGCTCAAGCCCGGCGCATGGCGGATGGGCACTGTCGGGCTCTCGACGACCGTGAGTAGCCCCAGCGGACTGGACGAAACATCCAGAATCCGGCTGTCGATGACCTGTAGCGTCTGACTTAAGCCCTTGTATTCCGAGACACGTAAGCCAAGCTGATTTTGCGGAATGCCGCTGACCAGCAGTGCCAGCCATACAAGCTGTACGGCAACGAGCGGCGCACGAGCGGAGGACCGCGTGCTCATAATGACCGACGCGATAAGCGGCAGCGTCATCAGTACAAGGAGCGTATCCTGGGGGACGAATGCGAACAGCGCAGCGATGAGAAGAACGGCGCCAAGACCCGCGCCAAAGAGGTCGAAGAAATAAATGCGACTGATATCGTTCCGCCGGCAGGTAAATGCCAGACCGATACAGGTGGCGGCAAAGAAGAACGGTACAAAAAACACCAGATAGATGAGACTCAAGTTAAGGAATTGCCTGGAGTCCCATACGACCTCCAGCGCGTTGAAGGGCACTCGCTGGCCTAGCGCGAAGCACGCTACCATTGTGATACTGAAGAGCAGCGCACTCGCCGCAAAGGCGGTCTCGAATCTCGACTCCAGTCGAGATTTGAAAAGCGCGATGAAGGTGCCACTCGCACCGTAGCCGAGTAATGCGAGGCTGATAATCATGTAGGCAAAGTGATGCCACTGCACGATGGACAGCACGCGCATCAGCAACAATTCGTAGCCGATTGCCCCTGCAGAAACGATCAGCGTTGCAGTAAACAGGCGGCGCACGCGGACGTGCCTAGTGCTTGCCGGTCAGCGGCACAAAACGGACAGCGCCGAATTGCCGCGTAATGACCTCTCCCCTTTCGGTTTTTTCCAGCAGCAGCAGTGTTTGAGTCATGAAGCGGCTGCCGACGGGGATGACCATGCTGCCGCCTGGTTTCAGCTGTTCAATCAATGGCGGCGGCACATGGCTGGCGGCAGCCGTGACGACGATGGCGTCGAACGGTCCGTGCTCTTCCCAGCCGTAATAGCCGTCACCGAGCTTTGTTGTGATGTTCTTGTAGCCCAGCCTCAGAAGATCTCGCTTGGCCCGGGTGGCAAGTGCCTCGATTATTTCGATGCTGTAAACATGCTCCACGAGCTCCGCCAGAATCGCCGCCTGGTAGCCAGAACCGGTACCCACTTCGAGCACGACGTCATCGGCAACGGGCTCGATGAGCTCCGTCATGAGCGCGACAATATAGGGTTGCGAAATGGTCTGGCCATAGCCGATCGGCAACGGTCGATTCTCGTACGCGAAGCGTCGCTCCGGTAGCGGCACGAGTTCGTGGCGTTTCACGGTATTCAAAGATGCCATTACGGCATCACTGACTCGGGTTTCGTCCGGATCGTCCACGAATTGCGCGTAGAGCCAGAGCTCTTCAACCATTGCGGCTCGCGCTGCAGCGTAGCTGGAGTCTTCCGCAAGAGCGGCGATCGATACGAACAACAACAGGCAGGTGAGTAATTTCATTTAGATAAACATCCATGCGCCATAGCCCACGACGAGACCCCGATCGCCCGTCGTATCGGCAGAGTTGCGGAGGTCGAGGGTTGTCACTTGCATACCGCGGCGTTTCGCGGCGATCAGCAGGCCGCCAACGGGGGTCGCACCGCAGGCCATATCATGACTTATTTGCCCGGCGTCGAGCTCTTCGATGGCCTGGCAAGTTACAGCATCTTTTGCGCGAGCCTCGTCATATTTCAGGTAGTGGCTCAGGTCCGAACTGGCGACGATCAGTGTTTCCGGTCCGCCCCACAGGGCGTCGAGCACCTGCGACACCAGTTCCGGCGTTGCATCGCCAACGACAATCGGCACGACGGAAAAATCGCCCAGCAATGCCTGCAGGAACGGCAGGTGCACCTCGAGGCTGTGTTCATTCTGATGCGACTCGTCGAAGATCTGTACGCCAGGGATAGCCAGGCTCGCGATTGCAGTCTTGTCGAGCGGCACGTCGCCCATGGGCGTGCGATAGACGTCGGCGCTGCTCAGCGCCAGGCCGTGAACAGGCACTCGGTGGCAGGGACCTATAAGGACGACGCGTCGATACTGATCGCGATACGGCTGCAGCCGGGCGTAGGCATTGGCCGCCACCGGGCCCGAATAAACATAGCCCGCATGCGGCACAATCAGGGCTTTGGGCGCAGGCGTGTCCCGATCCTGCGCTTCTTTCAGCAGCGTCGCTACGGTCGTGCTCAATTCCCCGGCATTCCCGGAGTAGAACTGACCGGCGACGGCGGGTGTCCGGATCAAGGTCATGGCTGTGTTCCTGATCCACGTAGGGTTTATTGTAGACCCCTGAATATAAGAGCATATAGGTAGGTTTACGAGTCTCCGCATTGATAGCGGGCCGCAGCGCCCCCATATAACGAGGCAAGGCACTATGGAGCAAGCACGCGATATTTCCGGCGTCTCAGGCCGTTACTGGCAGCGACTCAGCGATGGTCGACTGCAATGCGACCTGTGCCCGAGATTCTGCAAACTGCGTGAGGGCCAGCGGGGCCTGTGTTTCGTGCGCGGACGAGCCGATGACGAGATTGTCCTGACGACCTATGGCCGCTCGAGCGGCTTCTGCGTCGATCCCATCGAGAAGAAACCCCTCAACCATTTTCTGCCCGGCACGCCCGTATTGTCGTTCGGCACGGCCGGCTGCAATCTTGCCTGCAAGTTCTGTCAGAACTGGGATATCTCGAAGTCGCGTGAGTTCGATAAGCTGCAGGCGAGCGCGACGCCGCAGGCGATCGCCGATACCGCCATCGAAACGGGCAGTTGCAGCGTTGCGTATACCTACAATGACCCTGTGATCTTTCTCGAGTACGCGGTGGACGTCGCCCACGCTTGCCGCGAACAAGACATCAAGAATGTTGCCGTCACCGCCGGTTATATTACCGAGCCCGCGCGCGAGGAATTCTTCCGTTTCATGGACGCGGCGAATATCGATCTGAAAGCGTTCACTGATCGTTTCTATTGGAAAGTTTGCGGCGGACATCTGCAGCCCGTACTCGACACACTGCTGTACCTGAAAAACGAAACCGACGTCTGGTTCGAAATCACGACACTGCTGATACCGGGCGAGAACGACGCCGAGGCCGAACTTGAAGCGATGACGCAATGGATCATGGAGCATCTCGGACCCGACATCCCGTTGCACTTCACGGCGTTTCATCCGGACTGGAAGATGATGGACACGCCGAGCACCTCAAAGGACACTCTGACGCGTGCACGCGAGATTGCACTCGAGGCCGGGCTGCGGTACGTGTACACGGGAAACGTGCACGACTTCGACGGCTCGAGCACCTATTGCCACAACTGCGGCGAAATCCTGGTTGGCCGGGACTGGTACGAGCTATCGACGTGGAACCTGGTGCGGACTGAGGCTGGCGCGGCCTGCAACAACTGTGGCGCCGGAATTGCCGGAGTTTTCGACGATCAACCCGGTAACTGGGGCGCGCGGCGTCAGCCGATTAATGCGTGATTTGATGGCGCAGGCAATCGTCGGCGGACCGTGCTCCGCACGAGACGGCCGGGGCACGCCTGTCAGCCGCCGTTGAAGTAGGTCGCGGCAAGATCAAAAGCGTCGACGCCAATTCGTTCGCCAATAATCCTGCCTGGTATGTCGTCCGCCGGCGGGTGAATGCCGCCCCAAATCCGCGACAAACTGCATTGGTCGGATGCGTCACGATAGGTCGCCCACTGTAACGTCATGTCCACGCTGGGGCCGTTCTCAAAAACAAGGAAATCATTCGCAGCTATTTCAAAGCCACTCATGCCACCCGGGAAGTAGGCGCTGCCGGTCAGTGCAGTGAGCACCTCGGCCGCAGCGCGAGAATACGTCGAGTGTCCCGACACGTAACCCGCGAACGGTGGTGTAACGAATGAGGGGCGCTGATACGGCCACCAGTTTTCAGCCAGTATCCAGTCGACACCGGCTTCGTCGACGAACGGATTGTTAACGTAGTCGGGCCCACGCCACGTATAGAGCTTGATCTTGCCAACATTCTCGTCGGAGGCGCCGGCTAATGGATCACCAGTAGCCACCAATTCGATGTAACCGGGCACGAGAGGGATGCCGTCGACCGAATAGGATGCCGCCATCGGGTCGGAACTCTGCCCGCGATCCGCCATCGCGCGAATCGCGGAAACGGGTCGCAGGTAGTCGTACCAGCCCTTGATACCCCATGCGGCAATTGCCGAATCGTGCATGGCGCCGCCAAGCGCGAAATAGCCCTTGATATCCCATTCCAATGGGCCGAGCTCGTCGCCCTGCCCGCCGAATCGCCTGGCGAGCTCCGGGTCGTCGTTTACCTCGTTCAGGATGACGAACCAGTGCCCGGGCGGCGTCTCCGAATCCGGCCCGTCAGCCCAAAATTCGGCGAGTACTCGCGTGTAATCGCCTCGCGGCACTATCTGCTGCGCGTACGGCGCACCTGTAACGGGGTTGGTCGCATAGCCCTGGCTACCGTCACCGCCGTTGAGATAATCGTAAAATAATGGGTAGTCGGCGACACTGGCCGGCAGTTGCTCGATATTGCCAACACTCGCGGGTGAAATATCGATCATCACACCATCGCTCGAATCAAGATGAGACCCCCAAATAGCGACAAGCGAAAAACCCCATTTGTAATCGTCAGATGAGGCACCCGTGTAACTGGGTGGCGCCCCCGGATCAAAATAGACCTCATAGTCGAAGCCGTCCCGCTGATAGGTCGTTTTGTCTGCGTCAGTGAGCGCGAATGGTATGAGCCGACCCCATTCGGGACTCAGGAACTCCGGCTCATCCGTGATGACGTTGCCGGACTGGTCGATAAACAGCGCCAGGGAAATAGGCTGCCAGCGATCGAGGTCCACTATATCCGGATTACCCGGCTGTTCCGGCTCGATGGGAGGATTGACCGGCGCGTAAGAGATATTCGCGTAGTCGTTCGCCTCGTTCGCGCCATCCTGCATTCCGAAATCGATATAGCAGCGCGCAATGTAATTGCCAAGCGCAGCCGGCGAGCCGTTTTCATAGGCAAGCGACGTATCGGCCGTATTGAAGCCAAATTGTTGCATCAGGGCATCTGCGGCGCTGATGGTGTCAGTTGCGCCAGGCGATGATGCGAATCGGTGCAGAATCAACCGGTAGGCCGCATAAGCAATGGCCTCCTCGCGCGCGGGATGAATATCGGCGGGCGCCGCAAATGCGTTGAGGCCGCAACTGAAGGTTCCGAGTTGATTACCAAGAAGATAAGCGTCGGATACGCTGGAGTAAGCTGCCCACGCGTCATACATCGCCGCCGAAATTTGAAATAGATTCCGGGCGTGGACAGTTGGTCTCGCAAAATCATTGCGGATCGCATCCAGCGTTACCTCATTCCACTGGCGGGCGATTGACGGACTGCGCGTGTCGGGCGTCTGCACCACGGGCGGCGGAGTCGTACTGCCGCCTGCGCCGCTGCCACCAGAACCCCCGCAGCTTGCGACAAAAAGGACCACCAAGAAAAAAAGGCTTCGATTTATCATGGATTAATACTTAAACGGATTGATTTCTTTCTGCGAAGTAACTCGCGACCGGCGACTAGAAGCTGTCGTTCCGAAGTATGCCATCCCGCGCACAATCTGGCACTACCATAGTCTTCGATCCGAGGCTGGCCGTGCGGCCGAAATACGTGTGCCGTCGTCCCTGCATTATGTCTCAACCTTCTTCTCGACATGCGACGGTATTTTACTTATTTCGGCGGATCGGATTCCCAACTACCCGACGCGGTCCAGGGATCGTTCTCGGCAATCACCTCAATATGAATATCATCACGATCGACATGAGGCTGGTTATTAAGGTCGTAGCGCGCGACCTTGACCATCGATATACAGAGCAGTAAAGCAACGATTAGCAGTGGTGCGCCGCCAACGATGCTGGCGGTTTGCAAGGTCTCGAGTCCGCCGAGCAGCAATAGTGCAATCGGCATGAAACTCAGGGCGAAGGCCCAGAATAGCCGGTTCCAGCGCATCGGTTCATGAACAATCTTGCGTTGCACGACCGCCGCCAGGATATACGAGATCGAATCAAAGGTGGTCGCCGTGAATATGACGGCAAGAATCGTGTAGATACCGATTACGAAGAACCGCAAAGGCAACTCACCCAGGATAGCGAATATCGCCGCGGTCGGCGTTTCGGTATTGAGTATCGTCAGTACGTCCAGCTGCCCGGATAGTTGCAGGTAGATTCCGAAATTCCCCAGTATCATGAAGAACAGGGAACAGCCGAGCGTGCCGAAGAAAATTGACCCCACGATCATCTCGCGAATCTTTCTACCGCGCGAAATGCGCGCGATGAACAGGCCAACGCTCGGCGCGAATGCGAGCCACCACGCCCAGTAGAAGATGGTCCAGTCCTGCGGGAAATGTGAGTCTTCGAAATTCTCGAGGCCACCGAAAGGCTCGATCCAGGTTGCCATGTGCACGAGATTGCTGAGCACGCGACCCAGCGCGTCGATGCCGGTATTGGCCATGAAGACCGTTGGTCCGACGATAAAAACGAAAGTCAGCAGAATCAGCGCCAGCCAGAGGTTAATGTTCGACAGTTTCTGAATGCCTTTCTTCAAACCGGCGTATGCGCTCGCGCCAAAAATGGCGGTGCACACCAGCAATACGACGATCTGCGTAACAATGTTACGCGGCGCCCCGAATAATTCATGCGCACCCTCGTTAATCAGGGGTGCCGCAAGGCCCAGCGATGTCGCGCCGCCGCCCAGCATGCCGAACACAAACAGGACATCGATAAATTTGCCGGTCATGCCGTGCGCATGCCGTTCGCCCAGTACCGGCAGCAGCGCTTCCGACACCTTCAAAACACTGCGGTGCCGCACGTAGTAGAAATAGGCGATGGGCAAAGCGGGAATCAGATAAATGGACCACGCGAGGGGACCCCAGTGAAAGATGCCGTATGCAACTGCCCATCTCGCGGCTTCGGGCGTCCTCGCCTCAACATGGAACGGCGGCGCCTGGTAGTAATACGCCCATTCTATTGTTCCCCAGTACATGATCGATGCGCCGATGCCGGCACAAAACAGCATGGCCGCCCACGATAGTGTTCCGAATTCAGGCTTCTCGTCCGGGTGACCGAGCGAGATTCGACCGATATCACTAAAAGCAATGAACAGCATGAAGATGCCCGCGCCGGCGCCGAGCGCCAGGTACAGGAATCCCAGGTTCTCGACGACGAAGTATCGGGCAACAGACACCCATGCGGCGCCTTGTTCGGGAAAGACTATCAACGGAATCGTAACGGCCAGCAGCAGCCCGAGGGCGCCGAAAAATGTCGGCTTGTCGATAAGGTGATCTACATCAGGCGATTTCAACTACGGCTCCCCAGCGCGATCTTGAGGGCCAACATAACACGCCTGAATCAGTACGTTCTCGGTACGTCTCCAAGATTGGCGTAGATCGTCTTGACCTGGGTGTAATGCTCGATCGCCTGCAGCCCGTTCTCACGGCCAATACCGGAGTGCTTATAGCCACCAAAAGGAATCTCGGGTGGTGTCACGTTATAGTCATTTATCCAGACAATTCCGGCCTGCAGCCGATTGGCCACGCGGTGCGCGCGGTCGAAGTCCGACGTAAACACGGCTCCTGACAATCCGAAAGGCGTAGCGTTCGCGCGGTCAACAACCTCATCGTCCGACTCGAACTTCAGCACGGCCATGAGTGGCCCGAACACTTCATCACGAACAAACTGCATATTGTCCCCGCAATCCGCAAACACGGCCGGTGACACGTACAATCCTCCGGCGAGATCACCGTCGTCGATCGGATCACCGCCGCAAACATGTCGTGCACCGCTTTTCTTTGCAATCTGCATGTAACTCAGGACTTTATCGTAGTGTTCGCGCGATACCAGTGGCCCAAGTTGCGTTTCCGGATCGAACGGGTCACCCACCCGGATGGCGCGCGTGCGCTCGCCCAGCCTGTCGACAAACGCGTCGTGCAGTGACTTGTGCACGAAGACCCGCGTGCCGTTCGAGCAAACCTGCCCGGAGGAATAGAAATTGCCAACCAGCACGGCATTGATCGCGTTCTCGATATTCGCGTCATCAAATACAATGATCGGTGACTTGCCACCAAGTTCCAGCGTCACTTTCTTCAGATCGCGAGCCGCCTGCTGCATTACGATCTTCCCGGTTTCGACGGAGCCCGTCAGGGTCACCTTGGCGATATCGGGATGGTTCACAAGGGCGGTGCCGGTATCGGCCGCTCCCTGCACCACGTTGAAGACGCCGTCCGGTAATCCCGCTTCCGTATATATCTCGGCCAGGCGCAAAGCCGTTAACGGCGTCTGCTCGGCGGGTTTGAAGACCATCGTATTACCGCAGGCAAGCGCAGGCCCGGATTTCCACATCGCAATCTGAACAGGGTAGTTCCAGGCGCCGATGCCGGCACAGACACCGAGTGGTTCGCGACGAATCATCGCAAACGCGTCCGGCGGAAGATCGATATGCTGACCATGAATCGACTGTGCGACGCCGGCAAAATATTCAATGACGTCCACGCCGGTTAGTACATCAACCTCCACCGTTTCGGCTATTGGTTTTCCCGTATCGAGTGTTTCCAGCGCCGCAATTTCAGCGTTTCGTTCACGAAGGATGCCAGCCGCGCGCCGCAAGATCCTGCCGCGCTCGGCCGCAGGCGTTGTGGCCCACGATTCGAAGGCTTCTCTGGCGGCTGCGACGGCGCAATCTACTTCGCGCACCCCGGCGACCTCGACGTCACAAACCACCTGGTCATTGCCCGGGTGTCGCGTTTCAAAGCGCTGGCCACTTTCACTGGCCAGGTAGCTGCCCGCAACAAAACTCTGCTGCAGCGGCAACGTTGTCGCCGGGCCATATTTTTCGCGTTTATTTTTCTCTGACATGCAATGCCTAATGGTTTTTCGTTTTTCGTATGAGCGCATCCGCCGCAACGACGCCATGCGGCATGACGAGTATCGGGTTCACATCGAGTTCGTGCAAGGAATCGCTGTATGCCTCGGCAAAGCGACCGATGTTTTCCACGGCCGTCACGAGCGCATCGCGATCGCCGCCCGGCTGCCCGCGGTACCCGTCCAGCAGCCTGGCGATTCTGAGCGCGCCCAGCGCACGGTCGACGTCTGCGCGTTGCAATGGCAGCAACAAGAACGCAGCGTCCTCAATCAGTTCGACCAGCGTGCCGCCAACGCCGAGTAACAGGCTCAGGCCAAAGTTCCTGTCCCTGCTGACGCCGACAATGATCTCGACAACCGTCGGTCCCACCATTTCTTCCACAATGAAGCGTTCGAAGCGATCCTGCATGGCAATGAGCGCGTCGCTCAGTGACGCGGCGTCTGCCAGGCCGAGCGCGACAGCACCAGCCTCGGTCTTGTGCGTGACACCAGCCGAAGCCGCTTTAAGAGCAACCGGATAGCCCAGCGCTTCTGCGGCATTCAGTACCTCAGCCGCATTGCATAAACGGCCATCGGGAATCGACAGCCCGAACTCGCTGAGTACTTGTTTACTTTCCCATTCGTCGAGCGCTACAACGTCACCCTTCGACTGCGCCGGCGCCATCACCGGCAACACGGATTCGGCGCGTGCTTGCGAGGCACCAACGAAAGTCGCCGCGCGTATGGCATACAGGCAGTCGTCGATACCCTGCATCGGAGCGATGCCCGCGGCCTTCAGGCGGATTCTGACGTTTTCCGGCAGCGACTCGGGCAACGTGGAGACGATAATGGCCGCCCGCCCGGTGGCCGCAGCGGCATCTACCAGGGCCCGCTCTGTAATTTCCCACTTCTCGGTCTGTCTCTCGTCGCCAGTCGGATAATCGAGAACCAGTAACGCACAGGCAAAGTTGTTTCTTAGAACCTCGGTAAAACAGCTAAGCAGCTTCGCGTAGTCGCCCCAAATGTACAGGTGGTAATCGAGCGGATTGGAAACATGCACTTTGGGTCCGAGCAACGTTTTCAATCTTGCTGTCGTCCTGTCGGAAAATTTCGGCATCGGGAGTCGCAATCGATCTGCGCAATCGGCGACCAGCGATGCATCGCCGCCAGAACAACTCATGGATCCCACGGAATCGTCGGCTAACGGTCCAACCAGCGACAGGAACTTCAGGGTTTCCAGGAATTGCGAAACCGTGTCGCAACGAGCCACGCCGACGCGCTCGAACAAGGCGTCATACAGCCTGTCGGGACCAGCCAGCGAGCCCGTGTGGCTCAAGGTAATCTCGGAGCCTCGCTCTGATCGACCTGTCTTAAGCGCAACGACAGGAATTCCTTTTTTCAACGCCTTGATGGCCGCAACGGAAAATGCGGCAACATCGTCGATGCCCTCGATGTGCAGACCGATCGCCGTTACACGCGAATCTTCCAGCAACGTCTCGATGTAGTGATGAATACCGAGCACGCCATTGTTGCCTACCGAAATGACGTATCCCAGGTCGAGGCCGCGTTGCTGCATCGTCATACTGATGCCGAGATTGCCGCTTTGTAATACGAGGGCGGCGCCTGATGCAACACGCTCGCCGCCATGCTGATCCGGCCAGAGAGCGACGCCATCCAGATAATTCAGGTAGCCATGGCAGTTGGGGCCCATTATCGCCATATCGCCGGATACCTCGCGTAGCTCGCGTTGCAGCCTCGCGCCCTCCTCGCCAACTTCGGCAAAGCCCGCTGCAAAACACACGGCACCAGGCGCGCCAAGTTTTGCGAGCTGCTGAATAATTTGCAGGGATGTCTCGGGTGGCGCTGCTACGAAGCTCGCATCCGGCACGGCGGGCAGCTGCTCGATCGATTCAACGCATTCGATTCCGCCGAGTTCTGCACGGTGTGGATTGACCGCCCACAGCGCGCCATCGAATTCCATGGCGCGACACTGACGCGCCACCTCGGCGGCACTGTCCCCGCCAATGACCGCGATCGACTTTGGTCGCAGCAATCGCTGCAGCGCTTGCACCCTGGTCATTTTAGCCGGCGGAACACGCTATTTGCCTTTCCAGACCGGGTCGCGTTTTTCGGAAAATGCCCGGGCACCCTCAAGCTGATCTTCGCTCGAGTACAGGGTATCGACCGAAGCGAACTCGCGTCCGGTGATCTTTCGCAACGCGTCGAGAAACTTCATGTCCTCGGCCTCACGAACGACCTCCTTGATCGCCGCATAGACCAGCGGTGGTCCGGACTCGATCAGGCGAGCGAGCTCCCACGCTCTCGGCATCAGTTTGTCGCGTTTCGTGACTTCGTTAACCAATCCCCAGCGATGCGCTTCATGGACGTCCATCCAGCGACCCGTCAATAACATCTCCATTGCAATGTGATAAGGCATGCGTTTCGGTAGCTTGATCGATGCCGCGTCCGCCACGGTGCCGGATCGAATCTCGGGCAACGCGAATGTGGCATGGTCGGCCGCAAGTATGATGTCTGCGCACAGGGCCAGCTCAAGTCCACCGCCGCAACAGATGCCGTTGACGGCACAAATGACGGGCTTATTGAAATTCTCCAGTTCCTGAATGCCACCGAAGCCGCCGACTCCGTAATCACCGTCAACAGCCTCGCCGCCCGCCGCCGCTTTGAGGTCCCAACCGGCGCTAAAGAACTTGTCGCCACCACCGCTGACGATCGCGACCCTGAGGTCGCGGTTGTCCCGAAATTCGGAAAAAATCTCGCCCATGATCCGGCTTGTCGCAAAATCGATGGCGTTGGCTTTTGGCCGATCGAGAATGACTTCCAGAATGCCACCTTCGATCCGGGTCTTGATTGGGTTGTTGTCCATTACAGTCTACTCACTCAGGATTCCAGCGGTCTCAGAAGCTCTCTGCTGATAATGTGCCTTTGAATTTCCGACGTACCGTCCCAGATGCGTTCGACGCGCGCGTCTCGCCAGAAGCGCTCCAGCGGCAAATCACGCATCAAGCCCATGCCGCCAAATATCTGTAGCGCTTCATCGGTTACGTGCGCGAGCATTTCGGTTGCGAACAGCTTGGCGCTGGCGACTTGCCTGTTCGCTGGAAGTCCCTGATCGATCCGCCACGCTGCAGACAACGTCAACCAATCGGCCGCGTCGGCCTCCGTGACCATGTCGGCCAGCTTGAACGAGACCCCCTGAAATTTCCCGATCGCTTGCCCGAACTGCTTGCGTTCGGCGCAATACGGAACGGCCAGATCCAGAACGCGCCGCGCGCGGCCTACGCTCATCGCCGCCACCGTTATTCGAGTCGCGTACAGCCACGTGTTCGCCAATTCGAAGCCGCGGTGCACCTCGCCAAGCATTTGTGATTGTGGGACACGGCAGTTATCAAAATTCAGGATGCAGTTGTGATAGCCGCGATGCGAAACCGATTCATAACCGGGCCGGATTTCGAATCCCGGTGTACCGCGGTCAACCAGAAAACAGCTGATCTTCTTCTTCGGCCCGCGTGGTGTCTCCTCCTCGCCGGTTGCGACGAAGACAATAACGAAATCGGCGAGGTCGGCATGACTGATGAAATGCTTGGTGCCGTTAATAATCCAGTCACTGCCATCTGAGCGGGCCGTGCATTTCATTCCTCGTACGTCAGAACCCGCATCGGGCTCTGACATCGCCAGGGCGTCGAATTTTTCGCCGCGCACTGCCGGTAACAGGTACCGTTCGCGCTGATCGCCTTCGCACGCCGCAAGAATTCCGGACGGCCGACCGAAAAAAACACTCAGGGCCATTGAAGCCCGGCCCAATTCACGTTCGAGCAAGGTGAACTCAAGCTGATTCAATCCGCCGCCACCGCATTCGGCTGGCATGTTGGCCGCGAAGAATCCCAGCGCTTTGCATTTCTCGGCGATTTCCTGGCCAAGCGCTTTCGGCACGACACCAGTGCGCTCGACTTCCTCCTCATGCGGATACAGTTCGTTTTCGACAAAACTCCGTACCGTATCAACGATAAGCTGTTGCTCGTCGGTCAGCCCGAAATTCATACCGCTTGTCTCCGCTTGCGCTGGCCGACGTGGCGGCCGACCGACTCCGGGCGAGGTAAGGTCGAATGCGACCTCGCGATGCGCATCAGCTCCGCCAGCGAGTCCGTGTCCGCCGCACAGACACGACCGGATTTCAAATCGACGTGCAAATACATGGCTTCCAGTGTGGCCAATACGCGGTCATCGGCACCGGCGTGCAGGCTGTAGTACACGTGCAGACGCTTGTCGTCTGCGATAAGAATTTGCGCCGTCGTATAGATACGCTCGTTCACGCCAACCTCATCGAAAAATTGCGTATGCGTTTCGGCGGTGTAGTAGCTGAAACCGGCCCTGACATATTCGTCATGCAAACCGAGCCGTCGCAGCAACGCTTCACAGGTATCGCTGAACACCTGCGTGTAACGAAACTCAGTCATGTGGCCGTTGTAATCGATCCAGGCGGGTAGCACCGCAATGTCGAGAAGGTGCATTGGAGCGTGTTCTTCCGCCAGGGCGTCACCGTCGGCATTTTTTTCCAGGAATTTGTCGTACTGGTTGAGTGCGGCGCCGGCACCCCAGTCACGTTCTTTGAGTGATCGCAATAAGCCAACGAGATTTCGGTCGCGAATCCGCTCGAGTTCTCGAATCGAATGACCAGCCGACTGCGCATCAGACTGCGTAGCGATCTTGTTGACGAGCTCCTCGGTCAATTCCGGAACATCCGTTAATTTTGACCACGGCCATTGCAAAGTCGGTCCGAACTGCTTGATGAAATGTGCCATACCGTCTTCGCCGCCCGCGAGGCGGTAGGTTTCGAAAAGACCCATCTGTGCCCAGCGTAATCCGAAACCATAGCGAATGGCGTCGTCGATCTCCTGCGTGGTGGCTATGTCATCGTTGATCAACCACAGTGCTTCACGCCAGACCGATTCCAACAGCCGGTCAGCCAGGTGCGCGTC
>JABDNG010000059.1 GCA_013001045.1 Woeseiaceae bacterium
ACGAAGCCGCCTGGATCAGGCGCGCTCAGCGATCAGATGCCAGGGCGTTCGAGGCGCTGTATCGACTGCATCTGGACAAGGTTTACGGCCTATGTCTGAGGATGACCGGCAATGTCAGTGAGGCCGAGGACTGCACGCAAGAAGCGTTCATTCAGGCGTGGAGCAAGATGGGCAAGTTTCGCGGCGACAGCGCGTTTGCCACATGGTTGCATCGTATCGCCGTCAACGCGGTGCTCGGACGAATGCGAAAGTCGAAGCGCGAACAGGATCGTATACAGGCTGTCGCAGACGTATCGAAGCCGGCGCTGGAAACGGGCGATACCGGGGAGCTCAGAGACCTGTCTGAGGCGATTGATCGTTTGCCGGCAGGCGCTCGACATGTGTTTGTATTGCACGCCGTCTACGGCTATAGCCATAACGAAGCCGGCAGCATGCTTGGTATAGCGGCGGGTACGAGCAAAGCGCAATTGCACCGGGCGCGCAAGCTCCTGGTGCAGCAATTGAAACAACAGGGATTCGAACAATGATCGACGACACGAACGACAAGCTGGATGCGGCCGCAAGACGACTGGCGACAGACGTCAGTCCGGAGCGAGATCTCTGGCCCGGCATCGCCGAGGCCATAAATGCGCCGCGGCAGGCACGATGGACGCCGATGTTGGCGCAGGCCGCCGCGATCGTGCTGCTGATCGGGGCCTCGTCAGCCGTAACCTATGTCGCGGTAAAGGGAGAACAGGTACCGGTCCGGGAAGTAACGCCCGACCTGGTTTTCGAGCCGGCCTCGTTCGGCGGTCGTTATCAACTCGGCGCCGAATTTCATGACGCGCGCGACGCGCTCGTCGCACAGCTCGACACCGAGCTCACGCGACTGGCGCCCGAGTCTCGCGCGGATATCGAGAAAAACCTCGTGTACCTGAAAACCGCGATTGTTCAAATAAACCAGGCGCTGGAGCAGGATCCCGACAATGTCCAGCTGCAGGAAAGGCTGCTCAGCGCGTACCAGGAAGAACTGTCCGTGCTGCGCAGGGTTGGCGGCCTGACAAGAAACATCATGATGAGAAACGATATCTAGCTGGCGCGCTCGCCGGCCGGAAAGGTATGAGAGAAAGACGATGAAAAAACTGATCGCATTAACGCTGAGCGCATTGCTCGCAACGACGGCGCTGGCCGACGAGGTGGACCGGACACTGGATGCAGCGCCCGATGGCCAGGTCGATATTTCGAACATCGCGGGTTCGGTGACTGTGAGTGGCTGGTCGAGGAACCAGGTCGAAGTGACGGGCACGCTGGGGCGCAACGTTGAAGAACTGATTTTTGAGCGCAACAAAAACACCATTACGATCAAGGTCAAGGTTCCGAGGCGAGGCAAGCGCGGTATCGATAGCTACTTGACGGTTCGTGTCCCGGAAAAAAGCGCGATCGAGGTCAGCGGCGTCAGCGCCGACATCGAAGTCGCGGATGTGTCGGGCGAGCAGCGCCTGCACACGGTTAGCGGGGACGTCAAAACAGAATCGGTAGCGAACGATGTCAGGGCGGAATCTGTGAGTGGTGACGTTGAGGTTGGCGGCACCAACAGTGAATCAGAGACCAGTACGAGTACGGTGTCCGGCGATGTCACGTTGTTCCGGGTATCGGGAACAGTCAGGGCCGAGTCCGTCAGCGGCGACATTGTCGTCGACGAGGGCGCGTTCGACCGCGTTAGCCTGGAAGCCGTCAACGGCGACATCGTGTTCCAGGCGGGGTTGCGCAACGCCGGGCGTTTTTCGGCGGAAACGGTGAACGGCGATATCGAGGTGGAATTTGACGGTGACGTGTCGGCGAGAATCGATATCGATACGTTTAACGGCCGAATTCGAAACTGCTTTGGACCGGAGCCGGAACGCAGCAATAAATATACGCCGGGTTGGGGTTTGCGTTTTACCGAGGGCGACGGCGCTGGCCGGATCGACATTTCGACCTTGAACGGCGGTGTCAGCATTTGTCGAAAGTAAGCAAAGCGCCATAAACCACCCGCTCCCCGGGGGTTGATTCAGTCAAAACCGGGCCCAGTTTGTTACTCTTAGCTGTCTATCGACAAGAGGTTCCAAAATGGGCCGATTGACCAAGATTCTTGCCCTGTTGCTTGCCGCGTTCGTCGCCATTTTTGCGCTGGCGGCGGTGGCATTCTTCCTGTTTTTTGATGCCAATGATTTTCGTGACGAAGTCGCGACGGCCGTGAAAGATCGGACCGGTCGCGACCTGGTTATCGAAGGTGACGTGTCGCTCACATTTTTCCCCTGGCTTGCTATCGATGTCGGCCACACGACATTGGGTAATGCGCCGGGATTCGGTGACAAGCCATTTGCCGAGTTCGACAGGGCAAAACTCAGCGTTCGACTGCTGCCGTTGCTGCTACGCCAGGAAATCGGCATCAATGCTGCCGAACTCGAGGCGCTGAAACTGAGTCTCGAAGTCAATCGAGGCGGAATTGGAAACTGGGAAGACCTTTTTTCCCCGGATGATGCTGCAAAAGAGAAGGACGACAGCGGCGAGGGCCGTGCGATCGCGGTTGCGGGTGTCGATGTCGACAACGCTACAATCTCTTACGACGATAGGAAGTCGGGGGATTCGTATCGCTTGAGGGAAGTGCGATTGCGGCTTGGACGCATATCGGACGAGGGGCAACCGGTACCGGCAAGCGGCAGCTTCCTGTTCGAGGTGCAGCCGGGCGACATCAGCGGCAACCTCGACGTTGAAACCGTGCTGTCTTTCGATCTCGGTAAGAGCCTCGTAACTTTCGATGGTTTCTCCGCCGCCGGCGTCGTCGAGGGCATTGCGAACTCGCCGACGCGCCTGCAAGTCGAAACGGATGGCATCGAAATTAAGACCGACGAGCAGCGCGCGACGGTGCAACCGCTGGCAATGACCGTATTGGGCATTGACATCAAGGCCGACGTCGAACCTTTCTCGTATGCCGGTGCGATCGAGCCCGTAGCCGTCATCAAGACAGACGCCTTTTCCCCGCGCAGCGTCATGACTCTGCTCGACATAGAGGCGCCGGAGACCGCGGACCCGGTCGCCTTGAGCCGCGTTATCATCGATGCGAAAGCGGCCTTCAAAGAGAACGCCGTCGACATGACAGGCGTGACGATAAAACTCGACGACACCACGTTTAAAGGGACGCTTGCCGTACCCCGACAATCCACGGGTAGCTACCGTTTCAATCTCGACGCGGATCAAATCGATCTCAATCGTTACATGGAACCCGTCGAAGCGGGCGCGCGAGGCGGCGCGGGAGCGTCGACACCCGTCGAAATCCCGTCCGACCTGATTCGGCCCTTGAATGCTCGCGGCAATCTGCGCGTATCGACGGCATTGCTGGGTGGCATGACGTTCGAAAACGTCGTGCTTGGTTTGAATACGGCGAACGGACGCATGCGTATTCATCCCGTGACGGCAGGACTATTCGGCGGCAGTTACAGCGGCGACGTCAATATCGATGTCGCCGGCAAGACACCGGTCATCGCGGTTGATGAAAAAGTCCAGAACGTGAATCTTGCCGATCTTGCGCAGGGGATGTTCGGCAAGAAGAACATCACGGGTACGATAAGCGGCGGCTTCAAGCTCACCGGGCGTGGCAACGACATGGCCGCCGTGCAGCGGAGCCTCGGCGGAAACATGTCGTTTCAGTTAAATGACGGCACCTACGAGGGCACGGATATCTGGTACGAGTTGCGACGTGCGCGGGCGCTCCTGAAAGGTGGCGAGGCGCCGACGCCCCAACTGCCCGCGCGCACGCGCTTCAGTTCGGTGCGCGCGACCGGCGTCGTCACCAACGGCGTCATGCGTAATGACGACCTGATGGCGGAATTGCCGTTCATGCAAATGAGTGGCCGTGGTGATGTCGACCTGGCCGCGGCGACCGTCAATTACAGCCTGACGGCGCGCGTGCTGGAGCGGCCGGAGTCGCTGCAGAACATGACCGAGGCGGAACTCAAGGACTTCACTCGAGCCGTGATTCCGCTGAAGATTACGGGGCCAATCACGTCGCCGAGCGTCAAGCCGGACGTACAGGCATTGCTGCGTAAGCGGGTCGAGGACGAAATCAAGGAACGCGTGGTTGACCGGCTGCTGGGCGGCGGCAAGAAAACGCCGACACCAGAAGAGGGCGCGGCGGTTCCTGCGGAGGGCGAGACACCTGCGGAAGGTGAGGCGCCGCCAGCTGCCGAGACGGAAAAGCCACCCGAGGAGAAGGACGTCGAGGACGAGCTTAAAGACAAGCTCAAGGATCTGCTGCGCCGATGAGGTTCGCGGCATCGCCCGTACTGGTGCTCTTGGTGATGCAGGGCGCGAGCCATGCCGCAGAACTACGCAGCATCCATGTCGATCATGCCGAGGGCCAATATACGGTCGCCTCGGAGGTGTGGTTCGAAGCACCGCTGGAGCAGGTCTTCGAGGTGTTCCGGCGGTGGGACCTGTCAACGCAATTTTCCAGCGCCATTGCAGAATCGCGTGACATCGCCCCTGACGCGCACGGCCGCCCCGGCTACTACGTGCGTAATCAGGGTTGCCTGCTGTTTTTCTGCAAGTCGTTCGTGCGGCAGGGCTATGTCGAACTGGAGGTTAACGAGCAGCTGCGCGCTTTCGCGGACCCCGAGATTAGCGATTTTAAATTGAGCAAGGAGACCTGGACGTTCAACGCCGAGGATGGCGGCACGGTCGTGACTTACCAATTGCTGATGGAGCCCGATTTCTGGGTGCCACCGGGCATCGGTCCCTATCTGATCAAGCGAAAGTTCAGGAACAACGGCGGCGCTGCCATCGACAGGATCGAGGCGATTGCGCAGGGCATACGGCTGCAACCGGTGTGGAATTTTGACTAGCTTCTCCAATCGCGTGCTCAAGTGGTTCGATGTGCATGGTCGCAAGGACCTTCCGTGGCAGCAGAGCAACGATGCCTATCGAATCTGGGTCTCGGAAATCATGTTGCAACAGACCCAGGTGCAGACGGTTATTCCCTATTTCGAACGCTTCATGACGCGCTTTCCGACGGTCATGGCGTTAGCCGATGCGACGCTCGACGACGTGCTGCATCACTGGTCCGGACTGGGCTATTACGCGCGGGCGCGGAACCTGCATCGCGCTGCGGTGGTCATCCGGGATGATCATGGCGGGGACTTTCCGTCGGACATTGATGACGCAGTCGCCTTACCCGGTATCGGGCGGTCGACGGCCGGCGCGATCCTGTCGCTTGCGCATGAACAGCGCCATCCGATTCTGGATGGCAACGTCAAGCGTGTACTCGCGCGTCACGATGCTATCGCCGGATGGCCCGGCAAGACCGCCGTCGCGCAGAAGCTCTGGACGCTCGCGGAAAAACGCACGCCAAAGACGCGATCGAGTGCGTATACGCAGGCCATCATGGACCTGGGCGCCACGTTGTGTACGCGCAGCAACCCTGCCTGCGATCGATGTCCGCTGGCCGATGATTGCAAAGCGCTGGCAGCACAGAGCGTCGCCGAGTATCCGGGCCGAAAGCCGAGAAAAGAAAAGCCGCTGCGGCAGACCACGATGCTGATTGCCGCCAACAGTGAGCGCGTGTACCTGGAGCGCCGGCCCGAAGCCGGCATCTGGGGCGGTCTTTGGAGTTTGCCGGAACTTGGCGGACGCACGATCGAAAGCTGGTGCCGCGACGAGCTCGACGCGGCCGCCGCTGCGACCGAACGCTGGCAGACGCTCCGCCACAGCTTCAGCCACTATGATCTCGACATTCAGCCGATACTAGTGCGCGTTGACGCGCCATTGAGTAAAGTAGCGGACTGCGACAACACGACCTGGTACCGGCTTAATGAAGCGCCGCCAGGCGGGATCGCCGCACCGGTACGAAAACTATTGGATCATTTGAACAATGGATCAACTGAAGAAGAGTAACGATGTCACGCACGATTAAATGTGTCATGTTGGGCGAGGGGGCCGAGGGTCTCGACTACGCGCCGTATCCGGGCGATCTCGGCCAGCGCATCTACGACAACGTGTCGAAAGAGGCGTGGCAGCGCTGGCTGGGTCACCAGACCATGCTGATCAACGAATACCGGTTGTCACCCATCGAGCCCGATGCACGCAAGTTTCTCGAAGCTGAAATGGAGAAGTTCTTCTTCGGCGAGGGTTCGGCGGCACCGAAAGAGTTTGTACCCCCGCAGAATTAATGTGCCAATCAGTTTCGGACGCAGTACTGCACGCTGAAAAGTCCCGCCGCATCGGTCCACACCTTTTCTACCGTGAAGCCGGCATCGCCCGCCATTTCCGCAAAGCCCTCAAGCGTGTACTTGTGTGAATATTCGGTGAGTATTGTCTCACCGTCGGCAATGCGAAACTGACTTGTGCCGACCTCGAACGTCTGGTCCGCCTGGCTGACCAACTCGAGCACGACACGGCCTTCGTCTTTGTCGTAGACCGCGCTGTGTTCGAAGGCGTCGATATCGAAGTTCGCACCATAAACCGCGTTCAAGTGTCGCAGCATGTTGAGGTTGAATTCGGCCGTAACGCCCGCGGAGTCGTTGTAGGCGCGATCAATAATGTCGCTGTCCTTCTGCAGATCAACGCCGATCAGGAGAGCGCCGTCTTTGCCGGCTTCCTCGTACATGACGCGCAGCAAGTCTGTTGCCAGGTCATGCTCGAAGTTGCCGATGGTAGAGCCCGGGAAATACACGACGTTCTTGATCGGCATGACGGTGGGTGTGGGCAGCGCGAACGAGCGCGTGAAATCGGCGACTACGGGAATTACATCGAGCCCCGGAAATTCACGCCGTATCGCTTGTGCGGATGTCCAGAGATGCTCTTGTGAAATATCGACGGGCACATACGCGGCGAGCTCGTCGAGATTCTCCAGCAGTATGCGTGTCTTCAAGCTGGAGCCGCTGCCGAACTCGATCAGGCTCGCGTGTTTGCCGATGAGCGCGGCCATGTCATCGACGTTGGCGCGCATGATCTCAAGTTCGGCGTCCGTCAAGTAGTACTCGGGCAGCGCCGTGATCTTCTCGAACAGTCGCGAGCCTCGTTCGTCGTAAAAGTACTTCGGCGAGATGGTTTTTTGGGACTTGCCGAGGCCGTCGACGATCTCGGTCAGCTCAGCGTTCATGACCGTCCTTTGCCAGGCGAATGCCGAGAAACTGCCAGCGTGCGTCGGGGTAGAAGAAGCTGCGGTAACTCGCCCGGATGTGGTCCGCCGCCGTCACGCAGGAGCCGCCGCGGACCGTCATCTGGTTGCACATGAATTTGCCGTTGTATTCGCCGAGCGAGCCCGCCAGCGGCTTGAATCCGGGATAGGGCGCGTACGACGACGACGTCCATTCCCAGACGTCTCCAAAAAACTGTGCGGACTTCGCAGCGACCGGATGCCATAAGCCCGATTCCAGCAAGTTACCTTCGACAGGCTGTTGGTTGGCCGCAAGCTCCCATTCAAACTCTGTCGGCAGGCGCGCGCCAGCCCATCGAGCGAAGGCATCCGCTTCGTAGTAGCTGACGTGGCAAACCGGTGCGTCGTCGACAATTTCGCGCTGGCCACCGAGCGTAAACTCCGTCTCGAGTGCCTCGTCCCAGTACAGAGGTCGCTGCCAGCCGCGCTCCTGGATAGTCGCCCAGCCGTCCGATAGCCAGAGTTCAGCGGTGCCGTATCCGTTGTCTCTTATGAAGGCGCGGTATTCAGCGTTCGTAACGAGGCGATCACCCATTCGATGCTCATGCAACAAGGCATCGTGTCGAGGTGTTTCATTATCAAAAAAGAACTCGTCGCCCGTTGCACCGATGCGGTGGATTCCCGTCTGGCCGTTCGTGAATGAATGCGCCGATGATGAAGTATTCGCCGGTTGAGCGGGCGATGGACGAACCGCCGGCTGTAGCGGATTGCGGGAAAAAACGTGTTTGATATCGGTAAGCAGTAGTTCCTGATGTTGCTGCTCGTGATTCAGACCCAGAATCGTCAGCGACGCGACCTCATTGTCAGATTCCTGCGTGTGCAAGAGTTGTTGCATGGCGGTATCGACATAGGCGCGGTATTTGAGCACCTCCGCCAGCGTGGGTCGTGACAATAGTCCCCGCTCAGGCCGCGCATGCATGGCGCCGGCGGTTTGGTAGTACGAGTTAAAGAGGTAGTGAAACTGCTCGTCGAAGCGCAAGTAGTTCGGGACATTTGCTTCGAGCACGAATCGTTCGAAAAACCACGTGACGTGAGCCAGGTGCCACTTCGTCGGGCTGACGTCGGGCATCGTTTGTACGACCGTATCTTCGGGCTGCAGGTCGGCGATAAGCGACATCGTTGTCCCGCGGACATCGCGGTAACGGTCAGACAAAGAATCAGCAGTATCGGCTTGGGTCGACAACATGATCTAGTGCAACGGCAGTTCGGTCTTTTTTTGTACGGTGCGGATTGCGACACTCGAGTTTACGCGAGCAACACCGGGCAATCGGGTCAGGGCATCTCTGTGCAGGCGTTCAAAGTCCGCCATATCGGATACCACGACTCTCAACAGGTAATCGAATTCTCCTGTCATGAGGTAACACTCCATGACCTCCGGGATGTTTCGCACCGCGTCCTCGAACGCGGCCAGTTCGCTTTCTTCTTCACGATGCAGGCCGATGTGCACGAACACATTGCCCGATAGTCCCACCTTGGGCTGGCTCACAAGTGCGGCGTATCGATCAATCATGCCCGAATCTTCCAGCGCGCGTACCCGGCGCAGGCAGGCGGACTCGGAAAGGCTGACCAGGTTCGCAAGTTGAACGTTACTGATACGGCCATCCTTTTGCAGGGCCTGGAGGATTAATCTGTCGAATCGGTCGAGTGTCATGGCAGAAAATTGCGTAAAATTAAAGAATATAAGAAGAAAGTGCCATATTTCCGCGTTTTTGTCAGTATTATCGCAAGCAAATGCGGCCGCAATCGCGCTAACGTAGACGCACGCATCAGGGCGTTTCGGGGATGGGAGAGAGCCTGTGAAGATCGGGGTACCTAAAGAAATAAAGACGCTCGAGTTCCGCGTCGGTATGACGCCGGCTGGAGTGGTTGAACTCGTACACGATGGTCACGAAGTCGTTGTAGAGACCCGTGCCGGCGAGGGCATTGGAATGAGCGATGCCGATTACGTCGCCGCCGGCGCAACGGTTCTGGACAAGGCCGAGGATGTCTTCGCCGCGGCGGAGATGATCGTCAAGGTGAAGGAGCCGCAGCTCAATGAATGCGCGATGCTGCGCGACGACCAGGTGCTGTTTACCTACCTGCATCTCGCGGCGGACCCGGGACAGACCGAAGCACTCGTAAAATCCGGTACGACAGCGATCGCCTACGAGACCGTTACGGCCAAAGACGGCTCATTACCGTTGCTTACGCCCATGTCGGAAGTGGCGGGTCGATTGTCTATTCAAGCGGGTGCCTTTGCATTACAGAAAGCGAACGGCGGCCGCGGAATCTTGCTCGGTGGTGTGCCGGGTGTCAGGCCGGCCAAGGTGCTCGTCGTTGGCGGCGGTGTTGCCGGTGCGAATGCCGCCGACATGGCGGTTGGCCTGGGCGCCGCTGTAACGATTCTCGATCGCTCGTTGCCGCGGCTTCGACAACTCGATGACATCTGGGGGGGTCGCGTACGCACCGTTTACTCGACGAAACACATCATTGACGAGCTGAGTATCGAGTCGGATTTGATTATTGGTGCGGTTCTGGTTGCTGGTGCGGCTGCACCGAAGCTGGTCACCGCGCAAAACGTCAAGGACATGAACGCGGGTGCGGTCCTGGTCGATATTTCGATCGACCAGGGCGGATGTTTCGAAACCAGCCGGCCGACGACACATGCCGAACCGACCTACGTGGTTGACGACGTCGTGCACTATTGCGTGACCAACATGCCGGGCGCCGTTCCACGGACAAGTACGTTTGCGCTGACCAACGCAACACTGCCATTCGTCAAGAACCTCGCGAACCACGGTTGGAAAGAGGCGCTCAGGCGGGATTCGCATCTCGCGAATGGTCTCAATGTACACGCGGGGCATGTTAATCATGAGGCCGTCGCCCATGATCTCGGCTATCAATATCTCTCCGCCGAGGATGCCCTCAAAGCTGCTTGACCCCT
>JABDNG010000113.1 GCA_013001045.1 Woeseiaceae bacterium
CCAGATCCAGCGGATCGGTATCACCCGCATCGATCGTGCCATCGCCACCGATCTCGACACCGTCGCCGATGCCATCGCCATCGGTGTCAGCATTATTCGGGTCCGTGCCGAGACCCAATTCGACACCGTCGTTGAGGCCATCGCCATCAGAGTCGATGTTGTCGTCCGCGGCGTTACCCGCGGTCGGGTTGGTGCTGTCGGTAATGGCTTCGACGCCATCCGCCACACCGCCGTCATCGGTATCGGTATCGAGCGGATTGGTCGCGCCGTAAGCTGCAAGCGGACCAGTGCCATTCACCTCGACGCCGTCATTCAGGCTGTCGCCATCGGTATCAGCATTGTTCGGATCGGTCTCACCGCTACCCGCTGCACCACCCGTACCGCCAATGGTGTTTATCGTCTGACCGTCCTGGTTGGCATCTTCGACACCATCGGCAAGGCCATCGCCATCGCTGTCAATATTGTTGGGATCCGTCGTGCTACCGGAATCGGCGTCACCGGCATATCCCGGTGCCGTGCCGGTAAATGGAATGTTCGCAGCATCGCTGACACCGCCTGCAACACCACCGGCCGCGGCGCCAACCTCGATGCCATCGAGGATGCCGTCGCCGTCCGTGTCTCCGTCAAGCGGATCTGTCGGTGCAAAGCTCGCCAACAATCCGGTGCCGTTCACCTCGTCGCCATCGGACAGCCCGTCGTCGTCACTGTCGGCGTCGAGCGGATCGGTTTCGCCGGCATCGAGCACACCGTTTGCACCGACTTCATCACCGTCGCTCAAACCATCGTTATCGGAATCGGCGTCGTTGGGGTCCGTGCCGAGAACAACTTCCACGGAATCTGGAAGCCCATCGCCGTCAGAGTCTACGGTACAGCCAGGACCACTTGTCGAAGGGTTACAGGGATCTGCTTCGTCCGGGTCATCTTGCGCAGCGAAACCGTCGCCGTCCGTGTCGACCGTCGCCGACTCGAGGTAGTCTGGCAGGCCGTCCGCATCGGCATCGTCATCCGCGAAATTATTATTGCTGTTGGCATCCTCACCAGCAGTTGGAATAACATCGTTGTCGTCATCAGCGTCGCGCCAGTCCCGATTGTCAGCTCCATCGGTGTTTTGCAACGCAGCGTTACTGCCGGTCGCGTTATTCGCAGCCGGCCCTGAAACCGTGTCGAAATTATCATTGAGGCCATCGCCATCGGCGTCGGCGTTTGCCGGTGCCGGATTGACGTCAGCAACGCCGTTACTGTTGGCATCGAAACCTTCGATGAGGTCGGGAACGCCGTCGTTATCCGAGTCGTCATCAAGGTAGTCGGGCTGATCGGCCGCGTCCGTATTGACGACAACGATTGCACTGCCGCCATTGTCTGAATCATAGGCATTGTCGAGGCCGTCGCCGTCCGTGTCGTTTCCGGTCGGCGCGACGTAAGCGGCGTCGCTCTGCGCTTCGACATTGTCGACGATACCGTCGTTGTCGGAGTCGATATCGAGCGAGTCGATAACGCCATCGCCGTCCGAATCACCCGCGCCCTCAACGCTATCTGGGATGCCGTCGTTGTCGTCGTCAAGGTCGATTGCGTCGACGACGCTGTCGCCGTCGCTGTCGGGCGAAAAGGTGCACTCAAACGGTGCCGAAGGCGGCAACGAATAATTAGTATCAAATTGAACGCCAACCTGTCCCGCCACTCCATCGTATTCACCACCAGACGATGAGCCACCGCCGGCTCCGCCGAGTGCCGTCGATGTGACGCCGGTAGAGTTCGCGATAAACACGAGGCCGCCACCGCCACCACCGCCACCGCCGTCTGAGGCATTACTTGCAAAACCGCCGTTGCCGCCGTTCGACTGGAAAACCGCACTCGACAAGTCGGCATTGTCGGTCAGGATCGCAATTGTGCCGCCGGCACCACCGCCCCCTATGCCCTCGCTCGCCCCGGTACCGGGCGAATCGCCGTTCGCCCTGAACGCGCCACTACCGGCATAGTTCTTGAAGCGCGCCATGATCATGCCGCCGCCGGCCTGACCACTGGATAACTGCACGTCCCATCCCGCGTCGTTACCATTGCTGCCGCCGCCGCCGCCGCCCATCACCAGGCGATTCACTGTCGGCGTGAAGACCTGGTCGGCAAAGCTGGCACCACCGATACCGCGTGTCGTATTGTCGGGAATACCGCGACCGCCATTGCCGCCGAAGCCACCATTACCGCCACCACCACCGCCGGCGTCTTCACTACCGCCACCACCCGAGCCCGCATTGCCAGGCGCGCCGAGCCCCTTCTCGGCGTCATCTTGCGTGCCGCTGGTCGGGTAACCGATTGAGTTGGTTTGAGCGCCAAGCAAGGTACTGTATGTACTGGTAGGTCGGCCGGCTATGCCCTCGCCTTTGAATCCGTTCGTTGGTTTCCCGATTAAGTTGGAGTTTGGGCCGCTGGTGAACAGAAACTGGCCGCCACGAAAACCGTAGCCCGAAACGTTAATCAAGCCGTTGTTGGTGAGTTGGTCGGCAACATCGATCGCGACCACGCCGCCACTCGCTCCGTCCCAGGCCACCGGAATGATTTCGCCACTCGCCGTGATGACGAGGTCCTGCACGACCGGTACGCGAATAACCTGAAATGTTGCGACACCGGCAACAGCCGTTGGTACGGGCCTGTCCGTGTAAGGGAATTGCAGGCCGCTGCCTGGCAGCTCGCCCTCGATGGGCACCACGCCGCCCGAGACCGGACCGGTTGCGGTCACGAATTCATAACGGCCTGCGTCGAAATTGGTCGCGAGGTTTCCCGAACGATCATTCGGGCCCGCGCCGTCGCCATAAGGGCCACCCGCTGTCTCGGCATCACCCGTATCGATCTCGGCACCCTGCATTTGCATAACGAGCAAGGTATCGCCGGCAGCGATTGGTGCGCCGCCGCGTGGCGCGCCGACGGACAGACTGGTCGCACCTGCGGCTGCGCTGGCAGTGCCCGCATAATAAGTGTTAATGATCTGTTGGCTGGATATGGTGACCGTATCGGGCGATGCCGGACAAAATGGTACCGCGAACGCCGCCGGCGCCGCTGTAAGCGACGTCGCCGCGACAATGACGTTTGCGAGGATTGCCGCTGCGCGCGACGTTTTGTTTGATAAAGCCATGAAATCCAGTCTCTTTCAGCGATAGTGATTCAACAGAAAAGCCGCCGAATCCATTTCGACGGCGCGCTAAGTATACGATTTACATAATGTTTTCGATCGTGATCCGCGTCACAGTATAGTGACTACATAATTAGTCTTGCGATGCGGGTCCTGTGAACAATTGTCACAGGCGCGCGAAGGAGCGTTCGATGAATCAATGTCGTGTTGCCACTCTTATATTGGCCGTGCTTTTGACCGGTCTTACCTGGTCCGCCGAACCTCGAACCGAACACACGTACCAGCTGGAGCCCGATGAGATCCGGCCGGCAGCAACCATCGACGATGCAAGTTGGCTGGTGGGCTCCTGGTCGGGTACCGCGTTTGGGCAGAATTTTGAAGAAGTCTGGAATGCGCCGTCAGCCGGTACCATGATCGGGCTATTCAAACTTTACGGCGACGATGGTGTCGCTTTCTACGAACTCCTGTTGCTGAGCGTCGAGGACGGCACGCTAAGCCTGAAAGTGAAGCACTTCAGTCCGGACTTCTCTGCCTGGGAAGAGAAAGGCGATTATGTGAATTTTCGCCTCGTCGGAAAAGAACAGGACGCGCTGCACTTTGGCGGAATCAGCTTCTACAAGCGAGGCGACGATGCGATTGACGGTTACATCGTCATGAAGAGCGGCGAGGACACGACCGAGCATCACCTGAAATACGAACGGCGATCGTCAATACATACCGATTAATGACTAGCCAGGGCGTACCAGATCGAGGCTCTTCTCGATCAGCGCCTGCCTGACGGACCTGACCGGAAACGTGGCATATGCCTGACGCGTGAATACGGGTGCGTCCTCGACTTCATAAAGCAAACCCAGCTCCACGTCCCGATTGACCATGCGCCGGGGCAGGTAGGCACTGCCACCGATCGAGCTGATGTACTCGAGCGCCATTTTCGCGTGAGACACGCGCGTCATCGATTCCGCCGCGTCGGGAAATGCTCGACGATGATCCAGGGCGAATGAAAGTCCCCAGTCGACATAGATGTAATTCTCTCCCAGTGCTTCCTCCACCCCAAGTCCGTCAGCTCCCGACACGAGTATGAAATCAATTGTCGCGATTTCACGTATCTGCATGATGTCGAGCTGTGCCGGCTCGAGCATGATCGCGACGTCCAATGTGCCGTCGATGAGTTTCCTTGTCAGGAAATCGGGCGACTGGGACTCCGCCATGATCGCAAGTTGCGGGTATGTGCGGCGCAGGTCGTGCAACCAGCGTTGCAACAATACGTCCCACAAGCGAAGGCTGCCTCCAATCACCAACTGCTCCGTTGCATGGGCCAACGAAACATCCTGGCGCGCCGCACGCCAGGCAGCGATCATGCGTTCGGAATGGCGAATAAGCCGCGCCCCTTCGGGGGTCAATCGCATTTCCCGCTTGCTGCGTTCGAACAAGGTCACGCCCAGCTGTTGCTCGAGCGACTTCAGTCGGCTGCTGATGGCCGCCTGCGTAACGAACAGGGCTTCCGCCGCACGTCCGAAATGGCGCGTTCGATTGAGCTCGAGAAAAGTCCGTAGCAACTCCAGGTCCATCAAGCTTTTATAAATAATTTTTGTTGAATTATCAATTTATTTTAGTTGTCTTTATCAAATTGTAGCCGCTAGAGTGCTGGGCGTCAGACTCGACTCGAGGAACCGGACGTGTCCCAGGAAGACGCGCAGAACGTCACGCGCTGGACATCATTGTCAGAGAAAGCGGCATACTCGAAGGGCGCGCAAAAGAGACTTTCAGACGCGGCTGGAAAACTTGATGGGGTGCGGGCGAGAATACGCTCGGCAACGGTTGCAGGACAGGTCGTTGTCACACAACAGCTGACAGATGCTCAACGCGCCGTGGATGCCAATCTCGCTGCCGCAACGATGAGCCTCGAACGTTTGAGGAAATCGGACGATACTGACTGGCAGAAATTGGCGCATGATGTTGACACGGCGTGGGAAGATTTGTCGCGGTCGATCAAGAAACTCGTTGCCGGATACTCGGAAGGAATAAGGAAACAGGGCCCGATATGAGAAATCGATTGCACTGCAAATCGTTGCTGGCGCATCTACTCGCTGTCTGTATTTGCTTGAGCTTGTCTGCCCCAGCGCTTGCCACGAAGGACAACGACGGATTCTGGGCAATCTTCAGCACGACGGATGCCTTGCCGAGCAGCGACGATAACGGTCGCTGGCTTTACTGGTTCGATGCGCAAGCGCGTTACTTCGATCTTGGAACCGGCGTGAATATCTACCTGGTGCGTCCAGGTCTCGGTTATAAATTAAATGACAATGTCTCAGCATGGGCCGGGTATGCGCGGTTGAGGTCGAGAAACCAGTCCGGAGCCGTCATCGATGAAGATCGCTACTGGCAGCAGCTCAGCTGGACCGCTGGTCGCTGGAATGACGGAACCCTCTCGATGCGTACACGCCTGGAGCAACGCTCGGTCAGTTCCGGCGACGATACCCGGGTCGTATTGCGGTTTCTTGCGAAGTACGTACGGCCCATTGGCACGGACGGTAAGCGCTATCTTTCGATAGGCGTAGAGCCCTTTTTGGATCTGAACGACACCGACTGGGGCGGCAAGTCGGGACCCGGGCAGAATCGCACATCAATAGGCGTCGGCTGGCGCGTCTCGGAAAAACTGAGCATCGAGGCCAGCTATATGAATCAGCTGATCTGGGTCGATGGCGGCGAGGACCGCGTAAACCACCTGGGCACGCTAAACTTCAAGGTGAAGCTCTAAGAATAAGAGGTACGCTGTGAAACCTTCGAGAGAGTTACTGACGTTCGGCTGGCGTGAATGGGTCAGCCTGCCCGAGCTCGGCATTCCCAGGATCAAAGCGAAGATCGATACGGGTGCGCGAACCTCGGCCTTGCATGCATTCAAAGTGCGGCCGTACTCGGAAGGTGGGCGTGATCGCGTCGAGTTTTGTATACACCCGCTGCAGAAGGACAACGATACCGTCATCACCTGCAATGCCGATATCCTGGATAAACGCAACGTGACGGATTCGGGCGGACACAAGGAAGAACGTTTCGTGATTCGCACGCAACTGAAAATCGGTGAGCACGACTGGCCTATCGAGGCCACCCTGACATCGCGTGATGATATGTTGTTTCGGATGTTAATCGGACGAACCGCATTGAAGGGTCGTGCAGTCGTAAATCCGGCACGATCGTATGTTGTCGGCAAGAAGAAAGCGAAGTCAAAGGATGCGAACAAATATGGCCGCTAACAAATCAATAAAGATCGGTGGGACCACTATCTCGCCCGGCACGCGCGTCAATGTCGAGCTGCCAGTCGCTGATCTGTATACATCAACTTCGCTTAGCATGCCGGTACAGGTTATCTGCGGCCGAAGCGCGGGACCGGTCCTGTTCGTATCCGCCGCCATTCATGGCGACGAACTCAACGGCGTCGAAGTAATTCGCAGGCTGCTAAAGCGCAAGGCACTTCGGTCAATTCGCGGAACCCTGGTGGCGGTGCCGATTGTGAATGTGCATGGCTTCCTCAATCAATCGCGCTACCTGCCGGATCGCCGAGACCTCAATCGATCATTTCCGGGCAGTTCCAAGGGATCCATTGCTTCACGCCTCGCCAATATCTTCATGAAGCAGATCGTATCCAAAGCTGACTATGGCATCGATCTGCATACCGGCGCGATCAACCGCTCGAACCTGCCGCAAATCCGTGCCAATCTCGACGACCCGGCAACGCTCGATATCGCCATGGCGTTTGGCGTGCCCGTGATCATCAATTCCAATATTCGGGATGGATCGCTCAGGGGCTGTGCGGCGGATATGAATATGCCCGTGCTCATCTACGAGGCTGGCGAGGCGTTGCGTTTTGACGAGGTCAGCATTCGTGCGGGATTACGCGGCATACTCAACGTGATGCGCAATATCGGCATGTTGCCGAAACTCAGGAAACCCAAGATAGTGACGCCGGTCATCGCGAAGTCCACGAGCTGGGTCCGCGCTCCGGGCAGCGGTATATTTTCGGCGAAAATCGCACTCGGAAAGAGGGTACAGCAAGGCCAGCACCTGGCGTTGATCAGTGATCCTCTTGGCGACGAGGAGGAACATGTATTAGCGCCATTCGATGGCATCGTTATCGGGCAAAACAACTTGCCGCTCGCGCACGAGGGTGACGCTCTCTTTAATCTTGGCGCTTTCAAGAGTATTCCTCGCGCCGAAAATCTGGTCGAAAACTTTACAGCAGAGCACGATGACGACCCCACACCAACGTAACCCCCGGCACTGAGCAAACATTAAGTGTCGCAATCTAGGATAAGAATATGAAGATCGGAATCCTGTCTACGAACAAGAACCTGTACTCAACGAAGCGCCTGGTCGAAGCTGGCATTGAACGCGGTCATGAAATGCCCGTGATCAATCACAAGCGTTGTTACATGAACATCACCAGTCACAACCCCAGCATACATTTTAAAGGCGAGGCCATTGAAGGGATCGACGCGATCATTCCTCGTATCGGCGCCTCGGTATCGTTCTTCGGAACCTCGGTTGTTCGGCAGTTCGAGATGATGGGTGTTTATTCAGTAAACGAGTCAGTTGCCATTACTCGATCGCGCGACAAATTGCGCGCCGTGCAGTTGCTGTCGCGCAGGGGCATTGGCCTTCCCGTTACTGGCTTCGCAAATTCCCCTGACGATACCGAGGACTTGTTGCAGTTTGTTGGTGGCGCACCCGTGGTTATCAAGTTGCTGGAGGGCACGCAGGGCGTTGGCGTCGTTCTCGCAGAGACGAAGAAAGCGGCCGAGAGTGTCATCGAGGCGTTCAGCGGACTCAAGGCCAACTTCATGGTCCAGGAGTTCATCAAGGAGGCCGGTGGCTCCGACATTCGGTGTTTGGTCGTGGGGGACAAGGTGGTCGCTGCCATGAAGCGCCAGGGCAAAGAGGGTGAGTTCCGCTCCAACCTGCATCGAGGCGGCAGTGCGACGCTGATCAAGATTACGCCTGAGGAGCGCTCGACCGCCGTGCGTTCGGCCAAAGTGATGGGCCTGAACGTCGCCGGTGTCGATCTGTTGCGATCCAATCATGGACCCGTTGTAATGGAAGTTAATTCCAGCCCGGGCCTGGAAGGCATCGAGAAGGCGACTGATCGGGACGTCGCTGGAATGATCATTGAATTTATCGAGAAAAATGCGAAGCAGGGCAAGACCCGGACAAGAGGCAAGGGCTAGGCCGCGAATGGCCCCGATACTGAGAAACGGTGCGAGACGATGCTAGAGGACTTCAGAGCGCTGTGGGATACGGTGTTATTCACGGCGTCAGGCGACCACGTGATCACAATCGGCCAGTTAATCCTTGTCATCTTGCTGTTGATCTTCGGTTACATGGGCAGTCGCTTTTTGGGCTACCTGCTTGGCCGGCGGCTGGCCGCGACCAAATTACGGCCGGACGTCATCTATGTGCTCAAGCGAATCGTCTTCTTCGCTTTTCTTATCCTGGTCGTTATTACGGCGCTCGGCCTTCTCGGCATACCGATTACGGCATTCGCATTTGCCACCGGTGCCTTGGCAATCGGCGTCGGCTTCGGCGCACAGAACATCATCAATAACTTCATTAGCGGCTGGATACTCATGGCCGAACGGCCGATTCGTATTGGAGATTTTATCGAGCTGGACAACGCGACCGGGGTCGTAGAAATGGTGGGCACACGCTCGACACGAATTCGGCGCTCCGACGGCGTACATATGCTGGTGCCCAACAGCCTGTTGCTGGAACGAACAGTCGTGAACTGGACGCTCATCGATATGGAGATTCGCACGACCGTCCGCGTTGGCGTTGCCTACGGCTCGCCCGTAAAGAAAGTAGCCGAGTTCATGCTTCAGGCCGTGACGGAACAGCCCGAGACAAAGGCAGAACCCGAAGCGAGCGTCGTTTTCGAAGACTTTGGCGATAATGCATTGATCTTCGACGCGTTTTTCTGGTGCGATGTCGGCGGTGAAAGAGCACTCCGGGAAATTCGCAGTGCGATACGTTTTCGGATCAGCGAGTTGTTCGAAGACAACGACATCGTTATCGCCTTCCCGCAACGCGACGTCCACCTGGATTCGGGCGCGCCACTGGAGATTCGTCTCCTGAACAGAGAGGCAAACAATGACTAGGCGATCGACTTCACTCGTCACAGGCGTGCCGATATGAGCTCACTTACTTATTCTCTTGTCGCAGTCGTTGCATTGCTGGCGGCCAATGCGTTTTTCGTCGCCGCCGAATTTGCGCTCGTAAAAGTGCGCGGTTACCAGCTCGACCAGGCTGTCGGGCAGCGACGACGCGCCGCGATACTGAGTGCCCGCATGCACAAGAACCTGGATGCCTACCTCGCCGCCTGCCAGCTAGGGATTACCATGGCGTCGCTCGGGCTCGGCTGGGTCGGGGAACCGGCCGTGGCCGCGCTGCTCGAACCGTTGCTGGCAAAAGTCGGTATCACCGGCCCGGCCCTGCATACGATTTCATTCATCGTTGGATTTCTTGTTTTTTCGTCATTGCATATTGTTGTCGGTGAGCAGGTACCCAAGACTTACGCGATTCGCAAGCCCACGCCCGTGACGCTGGCCCTGGCGTATCCCCTGCAGTGGTTCTATTGGCTCGTATTTCCATTGAACTGGCTCCTGGACAGAGCCAATGCAGCCATCTTGAGATTGCTGGGCGTTCGCGGCGGACCCCACCATGAAGTGATTTCGGAGGATGAGATCAGCGCGATTGTCAATGAATCGGAGGCGCACGGAGAACTTGAACAGAGCACGGCGGAAATAATTCGCAAAGCGTTTCTATTTGATGACCAGACGGTACGTGAGGTGATGGTTCCCTGGGTCAATGTCGACAAGCTACGGCTGACATCCGACGTCCACACCAACAAAGAAATTGTAGTCAAGACTCAGCACAGTCGTTTCCCTGTTCTCGACAGCAAGGGCAATGTCGTCGGTGTGCTTGCGACGAAGGACCTCACTGCGGCATTTGTCGCTGAAGAACAGAACGTGTGGGCCACTTTATCTGACAGGCTGCGCGCCCCTATGGTCGTGCCGCCGACGCTGCTTATATCCTTGTTACTTGAGCGTATGCGTTCAACGCGAACGCACATGGCGATCATCGTCGACGAGCACGGCACATACATCGGAATTGTCACATTGGAAGACATGCTCGAAGAGATTGTCGGTGAAATCGAAGATGAGTGGGATGTCGACGAGACTGTCGAACCCATCGAAGCCGTTGAGTCGGGCTGGCGAGCGAGTGGACAATTGCCGATCGCGATGCTCGAAGAAACCGTCGGCATCGATATTGATCGCCACACGCAAATCGGTACGTTGGGCGGGTTTGTGATGCAACTTCTCGAGAGGCTGCCCAAAGAGGGTGATTCGATAACGTATGGCGGTTTTAAATTCTATGTCGCACAAATGGACGGTCGGCAGGTCAAAACCGTATTGATTTCGCCGTCCGGTAAACGTCGTGGGAAGACAGCCGACGCACCCGAAGAGGAAGCTTCGTGATGACCGCGCAACACCCGCAGTTTATACAGAGCTTTATCATTGATAAGAAAGGTCACGGCAAGAAAATCGATGCCGACGAAGTGCAGCAGTGGTCGCCGGACCAGGGATTGCTATGGGTACACTTGGACGTCGCCGATCCGAACGCGAGTCGTTGGCTCAACAAAGAGGCGCGATTGACGGAGATCGCGGTCGATACACTACTGGCCGGAGAAACCCGGCCGCGCTCCATGGTCAGCGAAGATGGAATGCTCGCAGTCCTGCGCGGCGTGAACTCCAACCCGGGCGCAGACCCGGAGGATATGGTTTCGGTTCGCATATGGATTGACGAGCACCGCATCATCTCGTCGCGGCGTCGTCGCCTGTTATCGATCGAGGATATCAGCGAGTCCCTGCACGCAGGTAAGGGGCCGACGACTCCGGGCAACTTCCTGGTGACGTTGATCGAGCGACTCGCCGACAGAATTGGCAATTTCGTCGATTCCATCGAGGACCGCATGGATGATGCCGAGGACGAGATCAGCAATGACAAGGCACCGGGCTTTCGCCAGCGCCTCTCCGCATTGCGGCGCCAGATCGCCGAAGTGCGGCGGTTTCTTGCGCCGCAGCGCGACGCATTGGATCGGCTTAATCGGCAGTCAAGCGCCTTGCTAAGCGACACCGAGGCGCACGGCCTGCGTCAGGAAGCCGACCGCATCACGCGCTTTCTCGAAGATCTGGACCTTGCTCGCGAACGCGCAGTCGTTTTGCAGGAGGAACTGCTCAGCCTCATCGCGCAGGAACAGAATGCGCGCATGTATGTCCTCTCAGTGGTGGCGGCTATTTTCCTTCCGCTGACCTTTATCACCGGCCTCTTGGGCATGAACGTCGGAGGTCTGCCGGGCCTGGAAAACTCCGCGGGCTTCGCGTGGTCTATAGTCGTTATGATCGCCGCCGGAGTATTCCTGTTTCTATTCTTTCGCTGGAAAAAGTGGCTCTAACGTCCGAGCCCTTGTCGATTACAAGCGTGCTCTGATGCGTCCGTTTCCAGGTATTCTGCTTCTACCGGCAATGCTGCTTTCAGCGCTTGCCCGGGCCGAACTGGTTGTCGAGGGTGTTGGCGATGAAATGGCCCGCAATGTCCGTAGCTACGTTTCGCTGGCAGACGAGCCCTGCGACGCCGAGCCATGGCTGCTGCGGCGCCGGTTTCGGGCCATTGAGTCAGAACTGCGAAACGCATTGGAGCCTTTCGGCTATTACGACCCCATCGTAGAGAAGACACTGGTACTGGATGAGCCATGCTGGCGCGCAACGTTGAAGATTGACGTTGGACTGCCCGTACTACTTAGAAAAGTCGACATCGAAGTTGCGTCCCCGCCGGGTGCGCCTTCAAATTTTGCAGATATCGTAACGTCTACGACGCTTCGCGCAGGCGCGCAGTTGCGTCACTCCGACTACGACACGCTCAAGGAATCTTTGCAAGTCCGGGCCGCCGAACGCGGTTACATCGACGCCAATTTCCTGCAAAACAAGATCGAAGTCTGGCCTGCCGAACGAGCCGCCGACGTGTCGCTGCTGTTCGAGAGCGGCGATCGATACAATTTCGGCGAGATCACGCAGGAACAGGATTTTCTCGACGAACGCCTGGTTAATGCCTTTCTCGAATTCGAAACAGGAACACCGTTCGACACTCGCCTCTTGACACAAGCGTACGGCGACCTGTCGGTCAGCGGATACTTTGGCCGAATCGAGCTGCTGCCAGACTACGAACAGGCAGACGAAGGGAAAATTCCAATTCGCGTTCTGCTCGAGCCTGCCGATCGTATCGAATACACGGTCGGCATCGGCTTCGCCACGGACACCGGGCCGAGGGCCCGCGCCGGGTATAACAATCGGCGCGTCAACAAGCACGGTAATCGTTTCAAGACCGATATCGGCCTGTCTCCGGTGATTCAAGGCATAACGGCCGAGTACCGTAAACCACTCACGGATCCGCGCAGCGAATGGTTGAGTTATACGAGTGCTCTGACCAACGAAGATACGGACACGTTCAACAATGACACGGCACGTGTCGGCGTCAGGCGCACCAAACGCGTCAAGACCAACTGGATACGCACGCTGTCACTCGACTTCAGCTATGACCAATTCGACGTTGGCCTTGAGTCGGACACGGCCCGGTTGATACTACCCGGTATTGCATACGACCATAAACGCGCCGATCGCGACGTATTTCCGACTCGAGGTCACCGTTTCACCGTCGGACTGCGCGGCACAGGACAGTTCCTGGGCTCGACGACCTCGTTCTTGCAGGCGACGACAAGCTTACGGCTGGTGCGCAGCATCGGAGACGACAGCCGTTTGCTGGCACGAGCCACACTCGGGTTTACCGCGAAGTCCGAGTTCGGCGAGTTGCCACCATCTGTGCGGTTTTTTGCAGGTGGCGACGAGTCGGTTCGCGGTTTCGGTTACAACACGCTCGGGCCGAAGGACGCGCTGGGTAACGTCATCGGCGGCAGTCATTTATTGGTCGCGAGCATCGAATACGAACATTGGTTGCGCGGAAATTTTTACGGTGCCATTTTCCTGGACGCCGGCAACGCCTTCGACGGTTTCGACGTTGATCCGGCGATGGGTACGGGACTCGGTCTGAAATGGCAATCTCCCGTCGGTCCGTTACGCTTCTACCTCGCGCATCCTCTCAACAAATCCGACCGCGGTATACGCCTGCATATCAGGCTTGGGGCAGACCTGTGAGTCGGCGGATATGGGCCTGGGCCGCAGGCACCCTGGCATCGCTACTGTTGCTGCTCGTTGCCGTGGCTTTCTGGTTGCTTGCGACGACGAGCGGTGCGCGCTGGCTGCTGGCAGAAGCAACTCCGCTGCTGCCGACCCAGCTGCGCATCGCCGAGCTTGATGGCACCCTGCTAAAAGGTGTCGGTTTTCGTGGCGTTAGCTGGACCGACGATGCCGTACGTTTTTCCGTCGAACAGCTTCAGACACGAATCGAATTGCTGCCCCTGCTTGAGCGACAAGTACGAATCCGGAAACTCGATGTACGCGATGTCGATGTCGTCGTGGGTGATCGCCCGCAGAGTGATGCCGTGAACGAACCATTTTCACTCGATCTTCCGATCACGCTGCGCATCGAGACGGCTTCGATCAGCAACATACGCATCGTGACCGGTGACAACGAGCTCGTTATAGACCGGGTCGGGCTTAGCGGTCAGTTATCCGGATCGGAGCTGCAGGTCGGTCGCCTCGACATTCGAAGCGGTCTCGGCGATATCAGTCTTGCGGGAAACGCCAATCTTGCCGGTGCCTACCCGGCCGCGGCCAACGCCGCCTGGGAGCTTCGATTACAGAACCAACCCCCGCTTTCCGGCATTCTGAAATTGCGTGGCGACATATCACAATACGAAATCGAGCACGATCTGGACGCACCTTACGCGTTGTCGACGCGGGGTACTCTGGCAATCGTTGATGGCGACCTCATGGTCGATCTTGGCAATTCCTGGGAGCTTCTTCATTTCGAGGCCGGCGATAACCGTGTCGTCGACATTATCGACGGTAGATTGCGCGTCGCCGGTGTGCTGGACGCATTGACGTTTGAGGGCGACGCTACAATCGTGTCGGGTGACATTCCGGCGCTTGCCTTTGCGGCACGGGGGAAACGTGACGCCGACGTCGTCACGTTTGAATCGGTGTCCATCTCGAACGATTGGGGGCAACTCGTCGCTAACGGTGAGACGGTTATTGCGCCCGGCCTGTCCTGGAAATTTGACGTCGAGCTGTCTGAACTGGATCCCGCCGTTGCCGATCCGAGGTTGAGCGGCAATCTCCAGGTCACCGCAAAGACGGCGGGTCGTATTGTTGATGAACAGCCAATTATTGACGTCTGGGTCGATAACATGGGTGGGAATCTCAATGGTTATCCTGTCAATGGATCGGGCACGCTGTCCTTCAAGAACGAACATTTCCAGGTCAGTCGCTCCGTTGTCCGCGTCGGCGACAATCGTATAGATTTTGACGGCTCCTACGGACGTCAACTCCAAGCCAACGCCGTAGTGCGTTTTTCCGACCTCAGCCAGTTTGGCATCGGCGCGGCAGGCCTCCTGAACGGAGACGTTCGTATCACCTCCGATCTCAAGACGTTTGCCGCGACCGGCAAGCTGAATGGCGAGAGCCTCGCCTGGAACGACTACATCGTGGATACGCTCGCAACCGAATTCGATCTGCCGGCAACGGGCAGCGGGACCGCGATGCTGCGCGTCGTTTCGGCGGAGTATGGCAGTGTCGTGGGGCGGTTGCGGGGGCGCTTTGCCCAGGAGCGTTGGTCGGGTGAAATTCAGGAGCTCACGCTGGCCAGCGAGCGCCTGGGGCAATGGGCCCTGCAGGACGCCGCAGATTTGTCACTATCACGATCGAAAATCACCCTTGGAAAGACCTGTCTTGGTACCACGTCCTACGCCGGCATCGCGTGCAGTACGCTCGATTACGATTTTTCCGGTCCCATGCGATTCGACGCGTCGATAAACAAGCTGCCGCTTTCCGTTTTTGCGGCAAACCTGCCTGAGGGTGCAAGTGTCGAGGGCGTCATCGAGGCGCAGGCCAGCGGTCAGTATCGGGATCAGCGGCTGACGGCAAACGCGGGCCTGACCGTACTCAACCTCAATTTGAAGGCGGTCTTTGAGGGGGATGACATCTCGGCCAGTTTCGACCAGGCTTTCGCGAAGGCGTCGATCACCGACAATCGCCTGGTCGGCGACCTTGAATTTCGACTCGTAAATCAGGTTGACCATATCAAAAGCAACATCGAGATCGCGGATATACTCGATCTGAATTCAGCCCTTCGCGGCCGGGGCAGTCTCGAGTTAAGTGATCTCGGCGTGTTGTCGTTCTTTGTGCCGGATCTGGCCAATCCGGTTGGCACGATTGCCGGTACCGTCGATGTCGCAGGGAGTTTGGCGGCGCCCGAAATTATCGGAGAGATTGGACTGAGCAATGGTTCCTTCGGCGTTCGGCGGGCCGGTATCGCGGTCACGAATGTCGAGGTCACATTACGCCAACCTGACATAGGCCGCCTCTCGTTGCAGGGAAGCGCGCGATCCGGGGACGGACACCTCGATATCCGCGGCGAGACCTCACTGAGTTCAACATCCGGTATTCGCACCGAATTGACGCTCAACGGCGAGAATTTCACACTGCTTCAACTGCCGGACTGGCAGGTAAGCGCCTCGCCTGCCATCGCTGTCGTTTTGGACGACAGCGCTATGCGCGTTAGTGGCGAACTGCGCATACCGAAAGCCAGTATCAATATTCATACCGTACCCGAGACTGCCGAACGGCCTTCGGCCGATGTCATCGTCTATCGCGAAAACGAAGCTATACGAGAGAAACAGCGCGTACTGTACGTTGACGTTCGCACGATTCTGGGTGACGCCGTCTTCCTGTCGGGATTCGGTTTGACGACCGGCCTTGAGGGTTCGGTACGTATCGCCGGCAACAGCAATACGCCCTACACCAGCTCCGGTCGTGTTGTGCTACGCGAAGGCCGCTACCAGGCATATGGCCAGAATCTCGAGATCGAGAGTGGCGAACTGATATTTAACGGACCACTGACCAATCTCACACTCAACGTCCGGGCAACCCGTACGGCCACCGACCGAACCGTTGCCGGCATTCACCTGACCGGAACGCCCACCCAGCTGAAGTCCCAGGTATACAGTGAACCGGCCAAAGGAGACGCCGAGGCACTGTCCTATCTGTTGACCGGCCGCGCACTCGTCAACGCAGACTCGGCGCAAGGCGATATGCTGAATCAGGCAGCGTTCGCCCTCGGCCTGACGTCAGCCGGCACCATCGCCTCGCGAGTACGTAACGAACTCGGATTCGACACACTCGGTATACAAGGTGGCTCCGATAACAGACAGTTCGTTGCCGGCAAACGTTTCGGCGATCGCCTGTTGGTCGAATACGCCTATGGCATGATCGATAATATCGGTACATTGCTGCTGCGTTATCAGTTGTCCAACCGGCTCATCCTCGAATCGCGATCGGGCACGGCTCGCATCGTGGATCTCGTGTACAGCGTCAAGAGGCAATAAGCACACCCACGCCCGAAGCTGGACTAGTGTTCGTGCATTCCTGCCAGTCGCACCTTGCGTAGCAGCGTCGCGAGCTGCTTCCGCTCTCTTCCACTGATACTGCGCAAGCGGCCGTCCGCAGCATCCAGGCGAAGTTGAATCGCATCGTCGATCGCGCGCCTGCCACGCGCAGTCAGGGAAACAGCAACGCCCCGCCGGTCATTCCGGTCC
>JABDNG010000126.1 GCA_013001045.1 Woeseiaceae bacterium
CGCCACCCTCGAACGACTTTCAATAATAGTCAGGCTCATTGCCGGGCGACCATTTGATATTGCAGCCGATGCTTGGCTTTTGATGGACGATCGGCGGTCTGGAATCGAGAACAGCCTCTAGCGCTACGCGCAGGTCATGGCCATCAACGGGTAATCCATTCGACGGCCGGCTATCGTCGAGTTGACCGCGGTAGACGAGCCGCTTGTGTGCGTCGAACACAAAGAAATCGGGTGTGCATGCCGCTCGATAGGCTTTGGCAACTTCCTGGCTCTCGTCGAACAGGTAGGGAAACGAATAGCCCCAGGTCTGTGCTTCTGTTTTCATGTATTCCGGGCCATCGGCGGGATGATTCTTAACGTCGTTGCTATTGATTGCATAGATCGCCACTCCGCGCGCCGTGAAGTCCCGACCAATGCGCGCCAGTTCCTCGCGTACATGTTTGACGAAAGGGCAGTGATTGCAGATAAACATGACGAGATAGGCGCTAGCGTCATCGGCGAGCGAGTGAGTCACGCCATCCGGGTCCGGCAGTGTAAAGGCCGGCGCCTCGGTTCCAAGCGCCAGCATCTGTGATTCGACAGCAGCCATTTTCGTACCTGAAATCGTGAATGGGCCGGAAAGATTAGCAGATACGGCGATCTCACGGCATGCGAATGCCCGTTCATTGTGCGATCATCTCTCGCAAATTCAGGGATCGGGTTAAGCGTGAACGATACTACGCCAACAAAAGGCAGTGCCATCATGAGTGCCGCGGCTATCGTGGTCGTGATCTATGGCATGCAAATGGCGAAGGTTATTCTCGTGCCCTTCCTCATCGCGGTCTTCCTTGCCCTGATAACGGTGCGGCCCATGCTGTGGTTGCAGGCGAGACGAGTGCCGTCAATCGTGGCGGCTCTTGTCATCGTCACGATGATCATGTTGATACTGGCGGTCGTCGGCGCGATTCTGGGCACATCGGTTGCAGACTTTACAGCAGCGATTCCCGTCTACCAGGCGCGGCTCGACACGATCGTCGACGGTGTCGTCAAGTTCATTGCGGAAAACATCAGGGGTGACCAGTCCATCGAGAGCCTGGGTGATATGGTCGACCCGGGTTGGGCGATGGGCCTGGCGGCCACTATTCTGAACAGCCTGAAGGACGTATTGACCAACACCTTCCTGATTTTCTTTACGATGATCTTCATATTGCTCGAGGCGTCGACCGTGCAGGTCAAGGTGGACGCGGCGTTTGGTCGGCGCGAGAGTTCGTTCGATCGTCCGAGAATATTCTTGCAGGACCTCGGCCGTTATCTCGGCATCAAGACCATCGTCAGCATGGTGACCGGTTTGTGCGCCGGACTTCTGACCTGGTCCATCGGGCTTGATTTTCCCCTGCTCTGGGCCATGTTGGCGTTCCTGCTCAATTATGTTCCCACGATTGGCTCCATTATCGCAGCCGTGCCTGCCGTGTTGTTGGCGCTGGTGCAGCTGGGCCCCGGTGAGGCCACGGCGACGGCAATCGGCTTTGCCGCGATCAACGTAATCTTCGGAAACCTGATCGAACCACGCCTGATGGGTTATGGCGTCGGCATTTCGCCACTCGTCGTGTTCCTCGGACTGGTTTTCTGGGGCTGGGTCTTCGGGCCGGTCGGCATGCTGTTATCCGTTCCATTGACGATGACCGTCAAGCTCGCGCTCGAGAGCGATGCGCGTACGCGATGGGTCGCGATTCTGCTGGGATCCGAACGTGACGCCGAATACGAACTTCGAAGCAGGGCGTCGGAGAAGACTGCGTAGACCGCTCAGGCGACGTCTATGTCGTCGAAGTCATCCAGGTCCGGTTCTGTTTCTTCAAGCTGCTCGAGTAGATTGATGGCGACCGCTACAAAGTCCGTATCGGTAATGATGCCGACGAGCTTCTTGTCGTCCATGACGGGCAGGCACCCGATCTTGTGTTTCTCGAGAAACAGCGCCGCCTGACGCAGGCTGGCATCGATATCAACCGTTGCAACGTCGGTGACCATCGCATCTTCGATGACAATTTCGTTCGCATGAATACGATTCTTCGGATCACGCAAGAAGCTGTCGGTCGCGGCCAGTACATTGGTCAACGTGATAAGGCCAACCAATCTCTCGTCGTCAAGGACCGGGATATGATGAATCCGGTTTTCGTGCATCAGCGTCCGAGCCTCCGCGAGAGTCGCGGACGGCGGCACCGTAATCAGGTTGGTACTCATGATCGCTTCGATGCTGAACATAACCCCGTCCTTCTTCGTCTATCTACAGACTAGTCTAACGATGAGGACCCGGAGTGCTATTGCGAGAAACACGTATTTGATTTCCGGACATCTGCGGAGAACCGCTCGTCTGTGCCGCCGCCATGTTTGCGCGTATAATTTGTCTTCCGAAACTCCGCCCCGTGACATGAATCGATCCGCAAAAACACCGCCTGCGGCCCCCTGGATGCAGGACATGCTGCGGCAAGGCTTCAATGCTTTGCAGGCCGGCGAGATCGACAACGCGGAAGAGTGTTGCAAGCGCGTTCTGGGCGCAAAGCCGGACCTGCCGGAGGGGCATTTCCTGGTCGGACTCATTGCACTCGAAACCAAGCAATCGCGTACGGCGATCAGCGCATTCGGCTCGGTGACGATACTGAACCCGCGCCATGGAGCCGCGTGGGCGCAGCTCGCCAAATTGTATTTTTCGGTCGGCCAGACCGTCATGGCGGATGAGGCGCTCGCGAGCGCCGTGAAGTTCGAGGATGGGGACCCGATCGTTCACGACCTGCTCGGATTGATCTTCTCATTGCAGGGCGACCAGCAGGAAGCGGCGAAGTGGTTTACCAAGGCCGCCTCAAAGGCCCCTGACAACCCGATGTTCCTCGTCAATCACGCCAACAGCGAGATGTACCTCGGCCATCTTGACGAAGCGGAGAAAGGCTTGCGCAAGGCGCTCGAGATCGAACCGGAAAGTCCGAACGCACACTGGGTGCTTGCGGGACTAAGAAAAGCAACCGACTACAAACACGTTGATACACTGCGCGCTTTACTAGGTGGTCGCAGCCGCCCGGCCCAGGCAACGGCGTTCCTGAATTATGCGTTGGGCAAGGAGCTCGAGGACCTCGAGGATTGGGATGAAGCGTTTCGCGCATTTGCACGCGGGGCTGCTGCGCGGCGCACGACGTTTGACTTCGATGAGGCCGGCGAAGAAGAAATGTTCGCCGCCGCGCACACCGTCTTCACGGCTGATTGGCTGAGCAGCAAGGCGCCTGGAAGTGATTCATCAGCACCAATTTTTGTCGTCGGCCAACCGCGCACCGGCACTACGCTGATCGAGCGCGTGATAACGAGCCACTCACAGGTTCATTCGGCAGGCGAACTCCGCCAATTCGGTAATAGTGTCCGGCGCCTCACCCGCTACCGCGGCGGCGGCCGATTTTCCGAGGAATTGTTGCGACGCAGCAGCGAACTCGACGGCGCCGCACTCGGCAAGGCATACCTGGCGGCGACGCAGAATATGCGCGGCAATACGCCGAGGTTTGTCGACAAGTTGCCGCCCAATTATCTCTATGTGCCGTTGATACTCATGGCCTTGCCGCATGCAAAGATCGTTCACGTACGGCGCAACCCTATGGACGCATGCTTCGCGAGCTTCAAACAGCTGTTTGCGGATGCGTACAAGCATTCCTATGAGCAGCGCGAGATGGCGCGCCACCACGCGCGCTATTTCCACCTCATGCAACACTATCGTGAGCAATTCGGCGGGCGTTACTTCGAAATTGCGTATGAAGATGCTGCGAGTAATCTCGAGCCGAACGCCAGGGCGCTGATCGAGTACCTCGAGCTGCCCTGGGAAGATGATTGTCTGAACTTTCACGCGCAGAAAACGGCGGTTACAACAGCCAGTTCGGTGCAGGTGCGTGAGCCCGCACACACGCGATCCATCGGTCGCTGGCGTCGATATGAGAATCACTTGCAAGCAATGTGCGAAGAGTTGCAAAAGCAGGGCGTTGATCTAGACTGAACAGCCTCGCGACCAGGTGGTCTGATTCACTATGAAAAACCGATTCCTGTTACCCCTGATTCTGTTTGCGTTGCCGTTACAGGCTGCTCAGGAAGAGCGCGATGCGACACAGATCGTGCGGGACGCCATCGACCACTGGCGGGGCTTGTCCTCCTACACCGAAATGACCATGGTTATTCATCGCCCTGACTGGGAACGATCAATGACGATGCGCGCCTGGACCAAAGGAAACGACCAGTCGCTGGTACGCGTCATCGAGCCGAAGAAAGACCGTGGCAACGGTACATTGATTGACGAAAACAGTATGTGGACGTTTTCCCCCAAGGTGAATCGGGTTATCAAAGTGCCGTCGTCGATGATGGCGCAAAGCTGGATGGGGTCCGACTTTTCCAACAAGGATATTGCGCGTGCCGATGACATCGTCGATCAGTACGAGCACTCCATAATTCATTGTGAAGAGGTCGACGGTATTACCGTCTACGACATCGAGTCGATTCCGCACGAAGAGGCGGCCGTAGTCTGGGGCAGGGAGGTCCTCAAAATCCGTGATGACCATGTGGTACTCGAGCACGCATTCTATGATCAGGACGGCGGGCTCGTGAAGAAACTGGAGTCCCTCGAAGTTGGAGAAATGGGTGGCCGCACGATCGCGAAGCGACAACGCATGGTGAAAATCGAAAAACCCGAAGAGTGGACCGAGATCAGCGTCAACGACGTCGAGTACGAGATTGATCTGAAAGACAGCGTGTTTACGCTTTCAAATCTGCGTAATCCGCGAGACTAGCCAGAGATTCCCCCGATGAACATCGTCCTACGCCTGGCGTGGCGCAACCTCTGGCGACACAGTAAACGCACATGGCTGACTATCGGGGCAATGGTGTTTTCGAACGTCTTGCTGGTATTCATGATTTCGATTCAGTTCGGCATGTATGGCTTGATGATCGATAACACGTTGCAGGTGTTTACCGGACATATGCAGATTCAGGCGCCGGGCTACAAAGACGATCAGAAGATGCGACAGACGGTGCCCGATATCGTGCCGCTGGCGTCGAAGCTGAGAGAAGCGTTCCAAACGGACACGATCGCCGCCAGGGGCTGGGCGTTTGGTCTGGCATCGAGTGAGGAGCGCAGCTACGGTATCGGCATATTCGGCGTCGAGCCGACGTTCGAGCCGCATGTCTCGAGCATTCCCGGGCTAATCAAAGACGGCCGCTACCTGCGCGACAACGATGCCACCGAGATCGTGCTCGGAGCCGTGCTGGCTCGCAATTTGCGCGTCACGACCGGCGATGAGCTGACCTTGCTCGGTAGCGGCCGAGACGGTTCGTTCGCGGCAGCTGTCTTGGTTGTCGTTGGCATCTTCGAGAGCGGCGTCGCCGATATCGATCGCAATTTCGCCGAGATGCCACTGCAATCGTTTCAAGACATCTTCTACATGGACGGGGCAGGGCACCAGGTCGTAATAAGCGCCACCACCCTCGATGAGGCTGAATTGCTGCGGCCGGGCATCGTGGCGGCGTTGCCTCTGGACAGTGATCTTGTCGTGCACGACTGGGACACGCTGCTACCGGGTCTGAAGCAGGCGATTCAGGCGGATATGGGCAGCGCGTTCTTCATGTACGGAATCCTGGTCATCCTCGTTGCATTCAGTGTCCTGAACACCCAGCTGATGTCCGTGCTCGAACGCACTCACGAATTCGGCATTGTCATGTCGCTGGGACTCAAGCCAGGCCGCCTCGGCCGCCTGGTCATGCTCGAGACGGCGATGATGGGCCTGATCGGCTTCGTCCTCGGAGCGATCGCAGGCGCACTCTTCACAAGCTGGTTCACGGTTAACGGCTTGTCCATTCCGGGCATGGAAGAAATGGCCGCGAATTTCAACCTGCCCGCGAGGGTGTACCCGCAGGTGACGCCCTGGACGATGGTGGCCGGCCCATTGGTAGTGTTCCTGTTTACGCTGCTGGCGGCGCTGTATCCTGCGTTGCGCCTGCATCGACTGCACCCGGTCGAAGCCATGAGGGCAAACTGATGCGCCTGCTACCGGTTCTTGTGCGACTGGCCTGGCGCTACCTGTGGCGTAATCACCGGCGCACCATCATCATGCTGAGTGCGATTTCCGTCGGTGTATGGGCGATGATTTTCATGACGGCACTGACGCGCGGCATGGTCGATCAAATGATCAAAGACGGCGTCAGCGTTTTGCCGGGTCACGTGCAGGTTCACCATCCGCTGTTCCTTGATGATCCGAGTGTATCCAATCGCATCACTATTGGTGATGCGGAACTGGCCAGGGCTTTTGATACCGCTGGCTTCAAGGCCTGGGCGAGTCGAGTGAAGGTGCCGGCGGTGATCGCCAGCGAACGTGAGTCACGGGGCGTCACGTTGCTGGGCATCGACCCGGCGGCCGAGCGCGAATTTTCCTTTGTGTCTTACGATGACGTTGAAGGCCGTTTTCTCGAGGGCGCCGACGATAACGGCATCGTGATTGGCAGGGAGCTTGCAAGCAAACTCGAAACCGAGGTCGGCAAGCGCGTCGTCCTTATGAGCCAGGACCCGGAGAACGAGATTGCGGACCGGGGCTTCCGCGTTGTCGGGCTGTTCAAGGCGAACATGCCGGCGTTCGAGGAATCCTACGTATTTATCGGCAAGCAAGCCGCACAAAAGATGTTGCGAATTGGTGATACGACAACCGAGATTGTGTTCCTCGCCGATGACTATCGAAATATCGAACCGACCTTTAAACAAGTTAGCGCCAGGGTGGATTCTTCGCTCGAAGTCAGCCGCTGGTATGAGGTTGATACCTATCTCGGCACCATGCTCAAGGTCATGGATGGTTTTGTGCTGATCTGGGTGATCGTGATTTTCCTGGCGCTGTCGTTTGGTCTCGTCAACACGCTTGTAATGGCGGTGTTCGAGCGCGTACGCGAGATCGGGCTCATGCTGGCACTCGGTATGAAGCCAGCGAGTATTCTTGGGCAGATTATTATCGAGTCGATGCTGTTGCTCGCCGTAGGTCTGGCCATTGGAGACCTGCTGGCCTGGGCAACGATCCAGCCGTTGCAGGGCGGCATCGATATCTCGGCCGTCGCAGAAGGCATGGAAATGATGGGCGCTTCGAGCGTGCTGTACCCGAAGTTGTATTTGAGCGACATGATTCGTGCAAACGTTGTCGTGTTGATCCTTGGATTTCTCGCGAGCCTGTCTCCGGCGTGGCGCGCGTCACGCTATGAGCCGGTTGAAGCAATAACAAAGGTGGGATGATGACGGCTGTACGCTGTGTAGATCTTTGCAAAACCTATCGGCAAGGCGATCAGGACATCAAGGCGCTTGATCATGTGAGCATCGAAATCCAGCAGGGCGGTTTCGTTTGTCTGTCCGCGCCCTCCGGAGGAGGCAAGACAACTTTGCTCAACGCGATCGGTGGGCTGGACATTCCGGACAGTGGCGAGGTCTGGATCGCGGATCAACGCATCGACGAGATGAGCAAGGGCGAGCTCGCAGACCTGCGGCTCGCCAGCATCGGCTTCGTGTTCCAGGCCTACAATCTTATCCCGGTGCTGACGGCACAGGAAAACGTCGAGTTCGTCATGCAGGTGCAGGGCATACCGGCGGCGAGCAGGCGGGAGAAATCACTAGCGATCCTCGAAGAAGTTGGCCTCAAGGGCCTCGAGAGTCGGCGCCCGGCGGAAATGTCTGGAGGTCAGCAACAGCGCGTCGCCGTCGCACGGGCGATCGTCTCGCGACCGGCGCTGGTGCTGGCTGACGAACCGACAGCGAACCTGGATTCCAAGACATCGGACGAACTGATGGCGCTTTTTACCGAACTGAATGAGCATCACAATACGACCTTTGTGATCGCTACCCACGATCAACGCGTAATGGGCTATGCGAAACGCCTGGTACGCATGCTGGACGGTCGCATCGTCGACGACATTGAGCAACATGCTGCCTAGATCCATTGCGGCGTTGCTGTTCCTGTCGGCGGCAGTTTTTGCCGATGATGGCAAGACGCAGTTCGGCGGACATACCAAGTTTTCGCTGACCGGTCAGTCTTACCCCAGCCAGAGCCTGTTCAGGGACCTGGTTGGCAATAACACGCTCGATGTCAGCGGTGACCTGCGCCTGAATTTCACGTCAGACGCTGGCCGCTGGTCCTTCGATGCGGCATACCAGTTGCAGGCACTCAATGGGGATAGCGTCGAACTCGGTCGCGCATTGCCCGGCGGTACGGATATCTTTTTTCCCGGCTTGCCTGACGACGACCGACGGCTCTTTGACCTTACTGACATCATCGAAGACGACGACAAGCTACTTGTTTTGCATCGTGTCGACCGTCTGACGTTGCGCTATGCGAGCGAAAAGGCCGTCATTCGATTTGGCCGGCAAGCGCTGTCCTGGGGGAATGGACTGTTCTACGCGCCAATGGACCTCGTTAACCCGTTCGACCCGGCGGCGATCGATACGGAATACAAGATCGGTGATGACATGTTGTACGTGCAGTACCTGCGCGACAGTGGCGACGACGTGCAGGGAGCTTACGTCTTGCGTCGTAATCTCTCCAGTGGCGATGTTGAGGTCGATTCGTCTACGGCGGCCGTCAAGTATCACGGCTTCGCTGGAGAAGCTGAATTCGATTTGCTTATGGCGCAAAGCTACGGCGATCCGGTCGTGGGAGTGGGCGGTAGCAAGAGCATTGGTGGCGCGATCTGGCGCGGCGATATCGTGACTACGCGTACCGATGCCGATACGTATGTGCAGATGGTGACGAACCTGACGTATTCCTGGAACTGGTTCGACAGGAACATGAGCGGCGCCATAGAGTATTTCTACAATGGTTTCGGCCAGCGATCGAACGCTTATGATGCCCTTAGCCTCGCCAACAACCCGGACCTGGTTCGTCGCGTGACGCGCGGCGAATTATTCTCGATTGGTCGCCACTACCTTGCCGCCAGTGTCTTGATCGAAGTGACGCCCTTATGGACGCTCACGCCCACCGTGCTCGCGAACGTCTCGGATCCCAGCGGTTTGTTTCAGCTCGTTACGAACTACAGTGTGTCCGACAACATGAGCCTTCTCGCAAGCATCAATGTGCCGCTTGGCCCAAAAGGAACGGAATTCGGCGGCATCGAGTCCGATATGGCGGATCGTTATCTGTCGGGCGGCGCCGGACTGTTCGCGCAGTTCGCGTGGTATTTCTAGTGCGCCGTCTTGTCGCTACGGCCGCATGCTCGTCGTGAGACGCTCGAAATTGTCGTCGACCTGAGTCCCGAATAGCGGGTCCCTGACGTGCGCATACCGGGAAACGTCGAAATTCATCGGCTCAGCATCCAGCATCGAGTCGATGCGCTTGAACAAATCGCCTTCCTCCCACTGCATGTGTGCGCGCAATCGACCGACGTACGCCGACGCGTCTTCAATTAACTTCTCGCGACGCACGGCGGCGCCGGCGATAACAGCTTCGACATCGTCGCGAAGGCGTGCACCCAGCTCCGCGATCGCGCGATGATCCTCGCAAACGTCATCGAGACCCTCGCTCAGGTCCGGGCGCTCACTGCGCAGCCGCTCATACATGACGTCCTCTTTCGGATGGTGCACAGCATCGGGGTAGACGGTCATGTAGCGCATGATTTCGCCTAACAATGGAAAGTCGGGGTCCTTCCCTGAAGATGCCAGCCAAGTGACATCATCGAGCTGATCGAGAATGGCCGCCATATTGCGATGGTCTTCTCGAAGCTCCTGCATAATCGCCGTGCCGTCGAGTTGCATATCGTCTCTCCAGGATCACATTCCCACCCATTTTGGCTGGGACCTGCGCTTTGATCTATCGGGATTATCCCCTACGATGCCCTGCTTTTCAGCAGGGACAACCATGAATCAGCGGGGGTGCAAATGAGGCTCTGCTTGCTCCGGTTGCCGCATATTTCTAGGTTGCGGCCTTGAGGCTCGATAACAGGCGCCGAAAACCGGCCTCAATTTCCAGCTCGAAAACCGGGTCCTTGATGTGCTCGAATTCGGAGACGTCAATATCCTGAGATTCGGCGAATAGCATCGAGTCAATACGTTGGAACAGGTCTCTCTCTTCCCAGGCCATATGCGATCGCAAGCGGTCCACGTAGCTCATTGTGTCAGCGATCAACTTTTCTCGCCGCACGGCGGCGCCGGCGTTGATGGCTTCGACGTCGTCGCGCAGGGCCGATCCAAGTGCCGCAATTTCGTCATGGTCGATGGGAACGTCCTCAAGGCCCTTCGCCAGATCCGGGCGCTTGATTCGCAGTTGTTCGTACACGACATCCTCTTTCGGATGATGCACGGCATCGGGATAGACGGTGACGTAGCGCATGATTTCGGCAAACAACTCAAAGTCGGGATCCTTTCCCGCCGAGGCTTGTTCTACGACACCTTCGAGCAAGTCGAGAATCGTCGCCATATTGCGATGGTCCTCACGCAGTTCACGCATCAGCGCTCTGGCTTCAGTCTGCATATTGCCTCCCGTGAATCCTGTTGGAGCCATTGTGGCCGGGCCTTGTACGCTGTTCCATTCGGATTATCACCTACGGTCGGCGGCTATCTTGCCGTCGGCAGACTCGCGAAGTCCCTCGACGATTCCATATTCAGCAAGGCGTCGGCCAGGGCTGAGGCGAGACTCTGATTGGCGACCAGGAGTTCCCTGTTTACGTTTAACAATGTCGATATTTCGACCTCGCTAAGCTCGCCGCGCGATACTTCGTTGTAGATACGGTGACGCATGCGGTTGTGCAGGTCTTCGGACTTTTTCTTGATGTCAACAAGCGACTCGAAGCGCATCGCAGGAACGTCCGAGTTGCGCAAGGAATCGAGAGCCTCGTAAAATTCGCGCGCCGCTTCGCGAAACTGACCGAAGTACGCATTGAAGCGGTCGTTAACCGAACCGCGGAATAGCTCGAGGTCCGCGTAAATGTCTTTCATGCTCTTGGCCGCCTGCACCGCATTGCGGATCGACGGAATAATCTGGCTTAGACGTTCAGCCTCGTCAGCCTCGAGTGGCCTGCCTTGCAGTGCGAGCGCGTGCCGGAGTATCTCTCCTTCGAGTTGCTTGATCTCTGCATAACAGCGCTCGTAGTCAATTTCGGGCGAGAAAATGCAGACGCCTTTGCGATCGTCCTTGCTGTCGTAAAAGGTATGGTCCGGCGGCAGGTCCAGCGTAACCTGGTTCAACGCGGCGGCCTGATCGATCAAGCGCAATGTTTCACGCGTGATATTTTCGAGGGCGGCTTCGGCAACGGCGGTGTCAGTCGCTTTTATATGTCTTAACAGTGGCGTTTCATCATCTCGGAACCGACCGTCAAGCCATTTACTGAGTAGCGGAATAGTGGGCAGGAAGATCACGATGCCGATCAGGTTAAAGAGGCTATGAAATGCGACCAGCGCAAACAGTGGATCGGAGATACCCGCTGTCTTCGTAATGAGATTAAGCAGCGGAACCAGGCTCAAGAACGCGATCGTGTCAGCGACCACATTGAACAACACCACAGCTGCGGCGACCCGTTTCTTCGCGGCCGAACCGGCCAGCGCTCCCAGTAGCGCCGTGACCGTAGTGCCAAGGTCGGCGCCGATAGCGATTGCAGCCGCCGCCTCCAATGGGATGGCGCCCGCGTACAAAGCGCTGAGGGTAATCATGATCGTTGCAGAGCTGGACTGGATAATGGCCGTGAGCAGCAGTCCGGCCAGCAGGAATATGATCAGCGGATAACCCGCAAGCGCGCTCGGATCGAACATTGCCGTCGCAACCAGCGCACCGGACTTCATGAACTCAAGACCCATGAGCATCAGGCCGAGTCCGACGATGAAATGACTTGCGCCGGCTCGTCGTGTGCCGGCGGCGGACCAGACGACACCGAATCCGCCCAGGGTCACGAGCGGCAATGCGAGCGCTTCAATGTCGAGTTTGAAACCGATCGTCGCGACGATCCAGCCCGTCATTGTCGTCCCGAGGTTGGAGCCGAAAACGATGCCCAGGGCACTGGCAAGCGAAATAATGCCCGTGCCGACAAATGCGAGGACGATCAGGCTGACAACCGAGCTGCTTTGTAATGCAGCCGTCGTAATGGCCCCCGCCAGCACGCCCCGCAGCGGTTTCGCCGTGTACTGACGTAAAAATTTCTTGAATGGGCGCCCGGCAAGCTGGGTCAGCGCACGTTCCAACTGATGCATGCCGAACAGGAACAGGCCGAGGCCTGCCGCCAGTCTCCAGAGATCGAGTTCCTCGCTCACAGGCAGAGTATAGTCATACCCATCACTCGTCAGACAACAATAAATAATGGCGCAAGGTCATTTCATTCGAGTCATCCAGCGCAAGGAAGTCCTGACGCTCGCGTTTGGCGCGATGATTGGCTGGAGCTGGGTTGCATTAACCGGGGGCTGGATCAACGAAGCTGGCAGCCTGGGTGCAATGGTCGCTTTCGTCGTCGGCGGCATTACGGTCATACTCGTCGGTTATACCTACGCGGAACTTGCCGCTGCGATGCCACAGGCTGGCGGTGAGCACGTTTATTCGTATCGTGCGTTGGGCAGAAACGCATCCTTTCTTTGCACCTGGGCCATTCTACTGGCCTATGTGTCGGTGGTGACGTTCGAGGCCGTCGCGTTTCCGACCGTCATCGAGTACCTGGCGCCGAACTTCAGCAAGGGCTACCTCTGGACGGTTGCAGGCTGGGACGTGAACGCGACGTGGGTAGCCGCTGGCGTTGCCGCTGCGATAGTGATGACGGTAATCAACGTTATTGGGATTCGCACGGCCGCGCGCGTCCAAATGCTTGTCACGACGCTCATACTGCTGGCAGGTATTACATTGATGTCGGGTGCACTGCTGTCCGGCCAGTCCGCCAATATGCAGCCATTATTCACCGACGGTTACAAAGGCGTTCTCGGCGTGCTCGTCATAGTGCCGACGATGATGGTGGGTTTCGACGTCATTCCGCAATCGGCCGAGGAAATTGACCTTCCATTCGAGGTCATCGGGAAATTGCTCATGGTGTCGATTGCCATGGCTATTGCCTGGTACATGCTGATTATCTGGGGCGTGTCGATGGGACTGACCGCGGATGAACGGGCGGCCGCGGCGCTGCCGACGGCCGACGCGACAGCTGCACTCACCGGGACGCACTGGGGAGGCAAGCTGCTCATCCTTGGCGGTATTGGCGGAATATTAACGAGCTGGAACGCGTTTCTCATCGGCGCAAGTCGGGCGGTGTATGCACTGGCGCACGCGGGCCAGCTGCCCACTGCGCTGGGTGCGCTGCATCCACGTTTCAACACGCCGCATCGCGCCGTAATTCTGATCGGCGCGTTATCCATGTTGGCGCCGTTTTTCGGCCGACAAACGCTGGTATGGCTCGTCGATGCCGGCAGCTTCGGGGTCGTCATTGCCTATGCGTTCGTCGCTCTGTCATTCCTCGTCTTGCGTTATCGCGAGCCGGACATGGTGCGCCCGTATCGGGTGCGCTACTGGCGCACGACGGGTATCGCTGCGTTTGTATTGTCTTTTTCGATTGGACTGTTGTTCATGCCCTTCAGTCCCGCGGCACTCATCTGGCCGTATGAATGGTTCATTGTCGGTGGTTGGTGGCTGGTCGGCGTGCTAATGATGATATTCACATCCGGGCGGTCCGTGGCCCCATAAAAATGGCCGACGCAAGGTCGGCCAATTCGTGTTGCGGCAGAACGGGTTGCCGGTCGACCGGGCGGTCAGAAGAACTTCCGCGCCATGCCGAGGATATCGTCGAGGCCGCCGCCGGATTTGCTGCCCATGCCGAGCAGGTCACCGAGAGGACCCAGTCCACCCGATGCGGCCGACGAGCCAATGTCTCGACCGGCCGAGGTTTTTTTGCTCATTGCCCCCATCGCGAGGGTGGCGAGCAGTGGTAATGCTTTCTTGATCAGGCTGGCATCGATACCCGTATCTTTGGCGGCGACGGCGGCCACATTGCGGCTGACGTCCTTGCTGCCGAAGATGTGACCGAGAATATTATTGCCATCGTTGCGCGTTGCTTCGGACGCCAACAACTCCGGGTTGTCGATATAACGATCGTGTCCACCTGTCTGCAGCGCACTGCGCAATCCCGCCAGGCCTGAATCGTCTGCCGTGTTCTTTTGCATGCCTCGCATGAGCGCAGGCGCAAGCGCCTCGACGAGTTTCGACGTATCCGCCGATCCGAGTCCGACCGTCTTTGCCAGCTGACCGACGCTGTTACCGCCGCCGCTGGCTTTCAGTAAATCCATCAGGTTCATGATTTGTCCTTGATCTTCTTATTTATCGAGCGGGATACGTATTTTCTGACCAGGGTAGATCTTGTTGGGATCAGAAATGATGTCTTTATTCGCCTCGAATATTTTCATGTATTTCCCGGCACTACCGTAGTATTTCTTTGCGATTCCGCCGAGCGTGTCGCCGCTGACGATTTCGTAAAACTCGGCTTTCTCTTCCGGCTCTTCTGCCTTCGGTGGCGGCGCTTTGAGATCATCCGCGACGACCTTTTCCACACCCTTGATATTCCCGGCTATAAGGACCGCCTGGTCGCGCACCGCCTGGCTCGAACAGTCGCCGCAAATGGTCGCGACACCGTCGTCAAATTCCACCGTGAGGTTGCTTAGACCACTGGTCTTTATCTCGAGGTGCTGCTTGATGTTATCTGCCGCTTCGGAGTCGGTATTGAATACCTGCCGGCCAACATCTTTTACAAAATCAAACAATCCCATTTTATTCTCCTGTTATTGACTGCCTTATTGCTAACCCGCGGATTATATCAGGCGGTATAATGGCAAGTGAACTTAAGTAGAGGTAAGACCATGCGGAAATCCACGATTTTGCTTGCTATCAGCTTTGCGTTTTTGGCCGGCTGCGCGGTCAATCCCGTTACCGGCAAGCGCCAGCTCATGACCGTCAGCACGGCATCCGAAATTCAGATGGGACAGCAGAACTATGCCCCGATGCAGCAGTCACAGGGCGGCGAGTACGACATCGATCCGGAGCTGACGCGGTACGTTGACGGTGTTGGCGCGCGTCTTGCGGCGCAAAGCGAGGTGCCACTGCCGTACGAGTTCGTTGTGCTGAATAACTCGGTGCCCAATGCATGGGCATTGCCGGGCGGCAAAATTGCGATCAATCGCGGCTTGTTGACGGAGCTCGAATCAGAGGCGGAACTGGCGGCTGTCCTGGGACACGAGGTGGTGCATGCGGCTGCGCGGCATACGGCCAGCCAGATCTCGCGCGGCATGGTGTTACAGGGACTGGTGCTGGCGACCGCTGTCGCGTCGAGCGACAGCGATTACGGCAACCTGGCGGTGGGCGGCGCGGGTCTCGCCGCACAGCTGGTGACCATGAAATACGGCCGCGATGCGGAGCTCGAATCTGACTTCTACGGCATGCAGTACATGTCAAAGGCCGGCTACGATCCGAAGGGCGCCGTCTCGCTGCAAGAGACGTTTGTGCGCCTGAGTGAGGGAAGAAGAACCGACTGGCTGAGCGGCTTGTTCGCGAGTCACCCGCCGTCACAAGAACGGGTGAACGCGAACCGGCAGACGGCGATGAGCTTGCCCGCCGGCGGCAAGACCGGAGAAGCGGAATTTCAACGTGCTATGCAGAAGACACGCGCGACCAAGCCGGCGTATGACGCTTACGATGAGGGTCGCAAGGCCCTCTCGGAGAAAAAGACGGATGAAGCGCTCGCGCTCGCCAACAAAGCGCTTGGCCTGTTCCCCGATGAAGCGCATTTCCATGCGTTGCGAGGCGACGTTCGTCTGGTCGCCGACAAGTACGACATGGCGATAACCAATTA
>JABDNG010000131.1 GCA_013001045.1 Woeseiaceae bacterium
GTTGGCACGCGCATGGTAGCGCATTAGGCGATCAGCATGCGACATGATGCAGTAGCCACAGGTAGTAATGAATTCGCCCAAACCCCGCAGGAACTGTCCTGGCTAATTGACGACCTCAGCCCGTCGTTGCCGCCGATGTAAATGTAAGCCACTGCTCCATAAAACGCTTGCCTTTCTTGGTCAGGAACAGTCGCTTTACGCGAAGATTCAACGGATCGACTCGCAACTCCAGCAATCCTGGACCAGGGAGTTTTTTCGTCGTCAGCCGCGACAAATCGGCGAGGTTTCGGGACAGCGCGGTGATCGACGTCAGCTCGAGGTGGTTCAGTAATTCCCGCTGACTCAAGCCTTCGTGGAAATAGACGGCGATGAGAATCAATAAGCGTTGTGCCGTGATATCCGGGCTGAGCTTTGATCGCGCAAACCGTAAAGCGCGATCAAGTGCGCGCAGTGTTCTGATGGGTTTTTGAGCGGCCATATTTCTTCCATTCAGGCGACTAAATAATTAGTCTAGTGCAATAATTGCGATACCGCAATGATTTTGTTATAGTTGTCACTCATTAGCAATATGGAGGAACCCGTGACACAAGCAGTGTTAAAAAATGAAATTACAGAACTGGCGCCGAAATCGCCTGTCGATTCGGAGAAGCGTCGGGAGATTGCTGAAATGCTCGGCAACCTATTGGCCGACGAGTATCGTCTCTTCGTCAATACCCAAGGGCTGCACTGGAACGTCGAAGGCCCGTTGTTCTATAGCCTGCATAAGCTCACCGAGTCCCAGTACGAGGAACTGTTCGAGTCTATTGATACGCTGGCGGAACGAATTCGGGCGCTCGGTTTGCCCGCGCCACAAACGTTCAAGGAGTTTTACGATCGTTCCATCGTTAAGGACCTGCCTTCTGGCTCCACCTTGCAGCAACGCATCGAGCGCCTTGTCTCGGATTACGAGATGGCCGTTCGACGAACGTCGCTGGTAGCCAAGCTTGCCGAGGCTGATGGCGACATCAAGACGACCGATCTTCTCACCGAGCGGGTGGGAGTATACGAAGAAAACGCCTGGATGCTGCGGGCAACTATCGCTTCGTAAGTTGTAAACAAACCAAGTAAAAAGGCCATGCGCGAAAGCGCATGGCCTTTTTAATTAGTGAACTGTTGCAGTATAGACCGCATTGCAATTTACAGATCAGGCAGCCCGCCCCAAAGTCCCAGACTTAATGTTAGCTGCCACAAAATTCCAGTTAATGAGGTTATCGAGAAATGCATCCACGAAACCGGCGCGCTCGTTTTGGTAGTCCAGGTAGTAAGCGTGTTCCCATACGTCCAGCGTAAGGAGCGGAATAAGATCGGTACCGACCGGTGAGTCGGCATTACTCGTCGTCAGTATCCGAATTTGGCCCTGGTCGAGCACCAGCCACACCCAGCCACTGCCGAAAAGTCCCGCCGCAGCCGATCGGAATTTGTCTTTGAACTCACCAACGTCATTGAAACGCGCCTCGATGAGGTTCTTGATGCGGCCATCCGGCTTGCCGCCATTGGGAGACAGGCTTTTCCAGAAGAAGTTATGGTTCCAGACCTGTGCTGCATTATTGAGAATATCGATCTGTGCTTCTTTGCGCGCTTTCACGATCGTCTCCTCCAGCGAGAGGCCCTCGTAATCCGTGCCTTTGACCAACTTCTCGAGCTTGTCGGCGTAGCCCTTGTGATGGCGGTCGTAGTGAAAGGAAAGCGTCTTACTCGACATGTGCGGCTCGAGCGCGTTCTTGTCGAACGGAAGCTTATAGACGGTGTTTGACATTGACATCCTCCATGAATGATTACAGATAAGTGCTTCGCTGATGCGAAGTATTTCATCTACCTTATCACGATGATTGCGATAACGCAAGTATTGCGATCATAAAGAGAAAGGTTGCTCGTCAGACGTCTTCATATTCGCCGGGACGTCGGCGTGCAGCGCTCAATCGGATTCGGAAATGTCAGATTTAAGTTGCTTGCCGAAACGCAATGTCAGAAACGTCAGCACCGACAACAGCATTGCAATCTCGTAACGATCGCTGGCGACCGCGATACCGATCAATCCGGTCGTCCAGATGCTTGCAGCAGTCGCTGTACCGGTGACGCTGGCTTTGCTTTTTAAAATGGCGCCACCGCCGATGAAGCCGATGCCCGTGATAATGCCCTGCAGGACCCGCGCCTCGGCGTCCGTTGTACTCAAAATTGAGAACCCTACGAGCGTGTAACCGCAGGCCGCCATCGCCACCAGCGGGAATGTACGCAGCCCCGCACTGCGACTTGCCGCCTCCCGATCCATCGCAACCGGTAGCGCCAGGATGTAGGCGATCCCGAGGTGCACCAGGTTGAACCAGACTTGACTCCATTCGACATCGATTGCAGGCATGGCCGTTCTTCCTTCGCTCGTGGCAACGTGGTGCAGAAAGTCTACTGGGTTTCGGAACGAGCGTCATCCGCCCGAGCAAGATCAGTGAAGCACTCAAGTTCCTCGAGGAAACAATGCAGCGGATTGATACAATGATGCGATGAAGGCCATGGTACTTGAACGGCTGGTGTCGATCGAAACCTGCGATCAGCCATTGCGTTCTATGAACGTTGCGAAACCGGAGCCGCAAACCGGAGAAATCTGCATTGCAGTATCAGCCTGCGGCGTTTGTCACACGGAACTCGATGAGATCGAAGGCCGCAGCGCGCCGCCTCGGTTGCCGATCATACCGGGGCACGAGGTCGTCGGTCGCGTCGAGAGCATCGGTCCATCTGTGCGACGTTTTCGCCCGGGCGATCGCGTCGGCGTCGGCTGGATTCATTCGTCTGACGGCAGTAACGAAGAGAATCTAAGCTTGGACTTTCGTGCCACCGGGCGAGACGCAAACGGTGGCTATGCCGAATTCATGACGGTTGGCGAAGACTACGCGTACCCGATACCCGAGCAGTTCACGGATGCCGAGGCAGCCCCGCTGCTTTGTGCGGGGGCGATCGGCTATCGCGCCCTTCGACTTTGCGGCCTGAGCGACGGCCAACGCCTGGGCCTGACGGGATTCGGCGGCTCGGCTCACATAGTGTTGCAGCTAGCACGACACCTTTATCCGCGCGCCGAAATTCATGTCTTCGCGCGCGACGCGGGCAGCCGGGAGTTTGCGAAGGGGATGGGTGCCGACTGGGTAGGCCCGACCGAGGCACGTGCGCCCGCAGGCCTCGATGCCATCATCGACACAACACCGGCGTGGACGCCAGTTGTGTCAGCGCTCGCAAACCTGAAGCCCGGCGGGCGACTCGTCATCAATGCCATACGAAAGGAAGACACCGATAAAATCGCGCTGCAGGATCTTTCGTATCACGAACATCTCTGGATGGAGCGCGAGGTCAAGTCGGTCGCAAATATCACGCGCCGAGATATCGCGGAGTTCCTGCCGCTCGCTGCCGAAATTCCGATTCGACCGGCGATAAGCGTGTATTCGCTAGCAGATGCGAACCAGGCGCTGGTGTCCTTGAAACGCGAGCCGGTGCGCGGCGCAAAAGTGTTGCTGGTCAACGCATCAACCTAGGTTGCCGCGTTGGCTCAACCGCGAAGTTACAAGCGGATCGGCAAGTCTCTGACCCGCGTCCCCGTCGCCGCATAAACGGCATTTCCGATCGCTGGCGGCACCGCTATGAGCGGCGGCTCGCCCAGCCCCGTCGGAAACTCGTTGCTCTCCATGAACTTGATGTCGAGCTCCGGCACATCCGCCATCCTGAGTGGCGTATAGGTATTCAGGTTCTGGTCCTTGACCTCGCCATTTTCAAACACCGTCCCTTCGTGCAGTGCCAGGCTCAATCCCCAGAGTGTCGCACCTTCGGCCTGCGCCATGGCGCCGTCGGGATGTACGACGGTACCGCAGTCGATCGTCTGCCAGATCTTCTTGACCTTGACCGCTTTCGACGCTGCGTCGACCGCGACATGAACGACGCATGCCGTCCACGTCGGCATGTTGCGCTCCTGGCCGTGGCTAACCGCAACACCCATGCCTTCGCCCTCGGGTAAATCCTTGCCCCAACCGGATCGTTCGGCAACATCGTTAAGGGCGTCGGCCAGGCGCGACGCACCACCCACGGAATTCGGCGCGGTGCCGGCGTTCTTGCCGGCCGCATCAAGGCGGGCCAGGCGAAACGCGACCGGGTCTTCGCCCGTCATCGCCGCGAGTTCATCCATGAACGACTCTACGCCCCAACCAATCCAGCCGGGACCGACGGATCGCAGCCACCCAGGAAGGGACGTTCGTTGCGCGAGGTCGTTGTTGATTGCTCGTACACGGTGATTCGGCAATGTGTACCAGTGATCAGCACCGCTGATCGAGAACGTGTCGAACTTGCCGTTGCCGTCAACACCCGGCGCCAGGAATCCCGGCGCCATCGCCAGTGTTGGCCAGCCGGCCGCCGCTGCGTGTTCGATTCCCGTGAGTCGGCCATCACCGTCGAAAGACGCATCGAATTTCGCGACGGAGGGCGAGCGTACGCAGTCGAAACGGCTATCTTCCGCTCGTTGGAAAATGAGCTTGACTGGTCGCCCGAGTTCGCGAGCCGCAAGCGCCGCGGGAATCATCTGGTCACCGAACAGACGTCGCCCGAAGCCACCACCGAGATAGTACTGGTGGATCACGATATTCGACTCCGGTACTTCGAGGGCAGCTGCAAGGAACGGCAGTATCAGTGACTGCCACTGGTTGCCCGAATGTATGTGGAAAACGCCGTCGACAAACTCCACCAGCGCATTCTGTGGTTCCAGCGTGAAATGCAGGGCCGTGCTCGTGCGATAGGTCGCCGTGTGTGTCTTCGCAGCGCTCGCCCGCGCGGCGTTGACATCGCCGTCGTCAACGACCTTGACGCCGGTCGTGGGGTCGGCCGCCAATTTCGCGCCTTCGGCCAGGATGTTAGCCTCGGAAACGGACGCCGTCGGCCCGGCCGCCCAATCGACTTCAACCGCTTTAGCCGCCCGCATCGCCGCCGGGAAATTCTCGGCGATAACGACGGCCCAGCCTTGCAAGATGCCACTGGGATCGTCGAGTGCCAGTGTCCGGATGTAGCCCGGAATATCTTTCGCCGCCGTATCATCAATCGAGTTGAGGCTGCTGCCATACCGTGTCGGCGGAATCAGCGGGTGCGCATACACCATGTCCGGCAACTCCGCATCCAATCCATAGACCGCTTCGCCCTTCGATTTTGCCGGCACGTCGAGGGCGGCAGTTTGTTTGCCGATCAGACGGCGCTCGCTCGCCGGCTTGATCGGCATCGCGGCGAGTTCTTCGTCGGTAAACGTGTGGCTGATGTCGTTCTTCGCGACGATATCGGCAAACGAGACGCTGTCTTCGCCGGCATACACCTTGCCATCGTGCGCCGTACAGGCTGACGCGTCGACGCCGAGCAGCTTGGCGCCTTCCTCGATCAGTACCATGCGACCGGCCGCGCCCGCCTGCGACAGCATGGCGAACGACGTGAACACCGACCACGAACCGCCCGTGACCATGTAACCCCATTTCGGATCGCTGTCGACGTGCTTGATCGAGACCTTGTTCCAGTCGGCGCCGAGTTCATCGGCAACGATGCGCGCCAGCGCCGTGCCGACATGCTGGCCCATCTCGGCTTTCGCGATATTGACGAGCACACCGCCGGTGCCGTCGACCACAAACCACACGGCCGGCGCAAACTGTTTGCTTGCGCCCGCCGCCAGCTGCACTGCCGCATCTTCGCGACTACAACCTGGCAACAGGCTGCCGAGACCCATGACCA
>JABDNG010000141.1 GCA_013001045.1 Woeseiaceae bacterium
CGCCTGTTGTCTTCCTGGCTCATGGGTAGTGCAGGTCCGGTGCTATCGCGTACACTCGCAGTTGATTTTCAATGTAACTGATGCGCCCATGAACGTGTATTCCAATATTCTGGACATGGTCGGCAAGACGCCCATGCTCGAAGTCACGCATATTGATACGGGCCCGTGCCGCCTGTTTCTCAAGCTCGAGCTGATGAACCCGGCGGGGTCGATCAAGGACCGCATCGGGATATCGATGATCGACGAGGCCGAGAAGCGCGGCGAAATCAAACCAGGCGATACGATTGTTGAAGCCACCGCCGGCAATACGGGCCTGGGCCTGGCCCTCGTCGCTGCGCAGAAGGGCTACCGCCTGATACTCGTGCTGCCCGACAAGATGAGCCAGGAGAAGATATTCAACCTGCGTGCCATGGGCGCCGAAGTGGTTCTCACTCGCTCTGACGTAGGCCGGGGACACCCGGAGTATTACCAGGACCTCGGCAAACACATTGCGGACGAGCGGGGCGCCTATTTCATCAACCAGTTCGGTAATCCGGACAATCCGCTTGCGCACAAACTGACCACGGCGCCCGAGATTGTTGAGCAAATGGGTGGCGACCTGGATGCGATCGTACTCGGTGTTGGCTCCAGTGGCACCGTCAGTGGCATCGGTGAGTACCTGAAGGAACATGCGCCGCAGGTGGACCTGATTGTGGCCGATCCCGTCGGCTCGGTCCTGACTGATTACATCAACAAGGGCGAACTGCATGAAGGCGGAAGCTGGCTCGTAGAGGGTATTGGCGAAGACTTCATCCCGTCCATCGCGGACTTCGACCAGGTCGCAAAAGCGTACGCGATTACGGATGCCGAATCGTTTGCGACGGCCCGCGAACTGCTGAAAAAGGAAGGTATCCTTGCCGGGTCGTCGTCGGGAACACTGTTGTCTGCCGCACTCAAATATTGTCGCGAGCAGACCGAGCCAAAAACGGTGGTCACATTTGCCTGCGACACGGGTAACAAGTACTTGTCAAAACTGTTCAACGACTTCTGGATGGAAGACCAGGGGTTTATTAAACGAGAACAGTTTGGCGATTTGCGCGACCTTGTCGGTCGGCCGCACGGAGAGCACGCGACAATCACGGTCGGACCGACCGACGTTTTGACGACCGCGCACAACCGCCTTCGCAATGCCGGTTTCTCCCAGCTACCCGTCATGGAAGAAGGCGATCTTGTCGGGGTCGTCACGGAAGACACCATTATCCAGTTTGTGTACGGCAAGCCGGAACTGATGAATGCGGCGGTCGAAGATGCGATGGAATCGGCGTTCATCAAACTTGATCGAACCCAAAGCGTGAATAACCTTGTCGCGATGCTGCGAGTGCAGCCTTATGCGGCCATCATGGACGGTGAGGAATTCGTGGGCCTGATTACGCGATCTGACGTACTGAACTACCTCCGCCGCCAGATTTGAGGACCAGGCGAATGACCGGAAACGACAAGAAACGCGCATTCGCAACACGCACCATTCATGCCGGACAGTCGCCGGACCCGAGTACCGGTGCGATCATGCAGCCGATCTACGCGACGTCGACCTACGTGCAGTCGAGTCCGGGTGTGCACCAGGGGTATGAGTACTCCCGGACCCAGAACCCGACCCGCATGGCTTACGAGCGCTGCATCGCGGATCTCGAATCGGGCACCGACGGTTTCGCGTTCGCATCCGGCATGGCGGCAACGGGCACGATTCTTGAACTGATCGACAGCGGTTGCCACGTTATTGCGATGGACGATCTCTACGGTGGTACGCGTCGCCTGTTCGACGGCGTGCGCAAGCGCAGTGCGGGACTGGCGTTCAGTTTCGTGGACCTGACCGACCTCGCCGCTGCCGAAGCGGCCTTTCGCGACGACACGAAAATGGTCTGGATCGAAACACCAACCAATCCCCTGTTGAAAATCGTCGACATCGAGGGCGTCACGGCTCTTGGAAAGAAGCACGGCGCAATCGTCGTTGTGGACAACACGTTCGCAACGCCCTGTCTGCAACGCCCGCTCGAACTCGGCTGCGATATCGTCATGCACTCGGCGACAAAGTTCATCAACGGGCACTCGGACATGGTCGGCGGGATTGTCGTAACAGCGGACGAGTCATTGTCAAAGCAACTCGCGTATCTGCAGAATTCGATTGGCGCCGTGGCGGGCCCGTTCGACAGTTTTCTTGCGTTGCGCGGCGTCAAGACACTCGAGGTTCGCATGCAGCGGCATTGCGAGAGCGCGATGCGTATCGCGGAGTGGCTGGAACAGGACTCGCGCGTGGACAGCGTGCTCTACCCGGGCTTGCCATCCCACCCGCAGCATTCGCTTGCGCGGAGCCAAATGGACGGCTTTGGCGGCATCGTGACGTTCTTCATCAAAGGCGACCTGAATGATGCACGCCGATTCCTGGAGCGCTGCCAGGTCTTCTCACTGGCCGAGAGCCTTGGCGGCGTCGAGAGCCTCGTTGATCACCCGGGTATCATGACGCATGCAAGTGTGCCAGACGAAGAGCGCGCCAAACTCGGCATCAGCGATCAACTAATCCGGCTGTCCGTAGGGATAGAGGCGCTTGAAGATCTGATTGACGATCTCGATCGGGCGCTTGGCTAGCAAGAGTATCCCGCCGCGAACGGGATGTTGCGCCAGCTGTCATCGCTAATCCCGGCCGAGACTCGATTCGCGATACCGTGAAACTGTCCGCAGCTGACGAACAGGCAGTATTGAACCGAGCGACTGATTTCAAGAGGCAGGAAAAATGAGCGACAACGAAAAAGATACGGCTCGTCTGGGTTTTTATATCGCGATCGGTGTCGGGATGGGCATTGCGATGGGTGCGGCTTTCGGCGCTGCTTTCGACAATGTCACATTGGGCGTGGCTTTCGGGCCGGTGATCGGCGTTGTTTTCGGCGCTGCTTTATGGGCAGGGAAAAGCCGTGACTCTTAGGCGCCTTGCACATGATTTAGCTCTGCCTGTCAGCATCCTGATGGTATTGACGCTGTCGGCAGGCGAAGCTCAAGACGACATTTCCGATGCCGCATTGCAACATGCACAGGAGCTGCTGCGGTCCACACCACTGATCGACGGACATAACGACTTACCCTGGCTGATTCGCGAGGAGACCGGTGGTGACGTGGCGGCGTTTCGGCTCGAAAACGAGAACGACTTTGATACAGACATTCCGCGCATGCGCGAAGGAATGGTGGGTGCGCAATTCTGGTCAGTCTGGATTCCTGGTGAAACTGCGCCGGGCGACCGCAAGGACCTGCAATTACAGCAGATCGACACGGCGCGGCAGATCATCGATACCCATCCCGATACATTTGAACTTGCGTTAACGGCCGATGATATCGAGCGAGTTTTCGAGGAAGGAAAGATCGCGTCATTACTCGGCATGGAGGGCGGCTATGCCCTGAATAACTCACTTGACGCAATACGCGAATTCTATGGACTTGGTGTCCGCTACATGACATTGACGCACAATGTCTCGACGGACTGGGCGGATGCTGCGCTCGGCGAGCCGCTGCATGATGGTCTGACCGATTTCGGCCGCGCATTGGTCCATGAAATGAACCGCACCGGCATGATGCTGGACATAGCGCATGTGTCGCCCGCAACAATGCATCAGACCCTGGATGTCACGGCTGCCCCGGTTATCTGGTCGCATGCCGCTAGCAGGGCGCTGGTTGATCACCCCCGTAACGTGCCGGACGACGTTTTGTCGCGATTACCTGAAAACGGTGGCGTGGTCATGGTGTCGTTCATTCCCTCGTTCCTGTCAACGGCAGTCTGGGAAATGGAAGAAGGCCTTTGGGCAACGGATGCCGCGATTGAAACTGTCCGGGATTATCGTGACATCTGGACGGCTTACGACGCCGAGCACGGAGCGGTTCGCGCATCGATCAATGATGTGGCCGATCACATCGAACATGTCCGTGATGTTGCAGGGATTGACCATGTGGGAATCGGAAGCGATTTCTGGGGCATGCCCGACATGCCGATCGGGCTCGAAGATGTTTCCGGCTTCCCGCGCTTGTTTGCCGTACTGATTCAGCGCGGGTGGAGCGATGAAGATCTGCGTAAACTCGCTGGAGAAAATTTATTGCGTGCGATGCGCAGGACCGAGGCAGTGGCGAAGGAGTTGCAGCGTCGCTCGGCGCCATCACCGTATAGCGGCGAGGAATCCCGTTCAGTCAAGTCGCTCTCCCGTCAGGAAATTGAAGCCCTCAAATCCGGACAAGGAATGGGGTTTGCAAAGCTGGCCGAGCTTAATCACTACCCGGGGCCCAGGTATGTATTGGAGCTGGCGGATGAACTGGACCTATCGCAAATCCAGCGAGCTGAAACAGAAGCGCTTTTCGAGGAGATGCGGATGAACGCCGTGCTCGTCGGTGAAAAGTTGCTGGCAGCGGAGATGGG
>JABDNG010000143.1 GCA_013001045.1 Woeseiaceae bacterium
TCTGAGATCTTCGAGTTGCCAATAACGCCAGGCAATACGCGACGTTCGGTAGCGGAATACGGTAAAAACCGGACGCGTCAGTATGCACAGCTCGGTGTGTTTCTATGTGCGCACAGTCACATTTTGCTGGCGCTCTGGGACGGCAAAGATAACGAAAAACTCGGCGGCACCGCGTCAGTCGTGCATTTTCACCACCATGATGTCATGCGTGGCTATACGCGGACGGCAGAGACAAGCCGGCTGATACTCGCTGAGGACGAGAGTGACCTCGTCTATCACATCGCCTGCTCACGAGCTCAGGCCGGCGGAGAACCATTGGCCGATCTCGAGCCGTTGTCCTGCAGCTGGTTTACGTCCGATGAGCACGAGCCGCGAACCGCCGAAATGCCGCAGCGCCACGAGCGTGTGTTCGCGCACACCAATGACTTTAGCCGTGATGCGAAGGAACACGAGGAAGCAATTCAGAATGAGGCTTGGACACTGATTGAAGAAGACGCCAAAGCATTCCTGCCGGCCGGCGTTCGTGACATCGATCATGTGTTTCGGGTGGCGGACTGGCTCGCAATCCACTTTCAGAAGCGCAAGATCGTGGTGCTGCGTGCGGCCCACATTCTCGCTATGTTGATGGGCCTTATGTACATCGCGTATTCAGATCTGTTTCCGCAACGGATTTTTATTATTGCCTTCATCGCGTTTTTCGTGATAGCGGTACTGATTAATCGATTAGGCGATAAAGGCGCTTGGCATCGTAAGTATCTCGACTATCGCGCCCTCGCCGAAGGCTTGCGCGTGCAGTTCTACTGGGCAGCGGCGGGCGTAACGAGCGGCAGCGTGTCAAAGTTTGCGCACGACAACTTTTTGCAGATGCAGGATTCGGATCTCGGCTGGATACGCAATGTCATGCGGGTTGCCGGCATGGAGTGCGATGTAAAAACTTATACCGAGCGCAAGGGGCTCGATTTTGTGATTCGTAACTGGATCGGAGACAAAAATAGTGGACAGCTCGGTTACTACCGTCGAAAGGGACTTGAAAAACTATCCCGGCAGCGGTTTACAGATCGGTTTGCCGCCGTCGTGCTTTGGATCAGCTTTGCAGCGTTCGCGCTGTTTGCGCTGGCGAGCAACGATACTGCCGACCTGCTACGCGCCCCGCTGGTGGTATTCATGGGCGTACTGTTGCTCGTTACGGGCGTACGACAGTCCTATGTATTCAGCATCGCGGACGCGGAGCTTATCAAGCAGTATGAATTCATGTTTCGAGCCTTCAATAAGGCACGGCGGCGCATCGATCAAAGTGGGGATGACGAGGAACGTCGACGCGTACTGAAAGTCCTCGGTGACGCGGCTCTGGAGGAGCACGCGGAATGGATACTGATGCACCGAGAGCGAGCATCCGATGAGGGGGAAATCTGGCGTATGACGGGCTGAGACCGAGTGAGAGAGCCCCGTCCCCCCTTGCTTTGCTAAAAAACCACACTATGCTTAGCGGAACAAGTATCAACAAACGTTGTCATTCAAATTACCAGAGCGTTAATTAGAGGGGGAAGCACCATGGATTGTTGTAAGAAAACAACGTCTCGCGCAGTTGCTACAGCGCTGGCACTGGCCGCGCTAAGCGTTACGGGGTCTGCATTTGCGCAGATTGTCCTCGAAGAAATCACGGTTACAGCGACCAAGCGCGAATCGACGATCCAGGATGTGCCGTTCTCGATCAATGCACAGACGGCACAAGATATTCAGCGATCGGGCGCGACCGATCTCGAGGGACTGGCACGAAATGTTGCGGGATTGACGGTTCAGAACCTCGGTCCGGGGCAAAGCCAGGTCGCTATTCGCGGTGTTTCCGCCGGCCAGATCGTTCGCGATCAGCCGGGCGTCAAAGAGCAGGTGGGTGTCTACCTCGATGAATCGGTTATTTCATTGTCGTTGTTTACACCGGACTTCGATCTCTACGACCTCAACCGCGTAGAAACGCTGCGCGGGCCGCAAGGCACGTTGTTCGGCTCGGGTTCGGTCGGCGGCACCATTCGTTACATCACCAATAAACCGGACCTCGATGCCTTCGATGCGAACGTCGAGCTCGACGTCAATTCGATCACGGACGGCGATGTTGGCGGCCACGTCAAAGGCATGGTGAACATTCCGTTGGTCGAAGGACGTTCTGCACTGCGTCTCGTCGGCTACACCACCGAATACGGTGGCTTCATTGACGCCCGCCTTGAGGGAGGCGGCGTAAAAAGTGACGTTAATGGCGGCAACCGCATGGGTGCGCGTGCCGCGTTGACGTTCATGGCGTCGGATACGGTGTCGATCACGCCACGCATCGTCTACCAGGAAGTCGAGGCGGACGGTTTCAATCGTCAGGAAGTCTTCAACCTGTACGCGAACCCGTACACAACGACGCGTCCGGCGATCCAGTTGGGCGAGCGTGAGCAATTCTTGCAATTGAGCGAAGAGTTCACCGATGAGACGCTCCTGGCTGACGTCACGATGACTGCCGAATTCGAGAACTTTGATCTCGACGTCGTTGTCAGCACGATGGATCGAGAGATCCTGGTCAGCCGCGATGCGAGTGCGTTGACAGGCAGTGTTTCGGTCGACCTGGGTTACCCGGATGCCGGTGTCTTGTTGCCCTCAAATCTTCGCGACACGACGGATTTGCAACAGACGACGTTCGAGGCACGGCTCGCCTCGACAATGGATGGCCCGTTCCAGTGGCTGGTCGGCGTGTTCGTCTCGGATGCCGAGCGCAAGTACGCGCAGCGCCTGCCGACACCGGGCTACGCCGCCGTCACCGATGCAACACTGGGCGCGGGTACCTCGGCCGCAGTGGCTAACGGCTACGCGAACCTCGATTCTCCGTATAACGCGGATCTTCCCTACGACATCGAGCAGATGGCGTTTTTCGGTGAGGCGACTTACGACGTGTCAGACACGTTCCACGTGACTGTCGGCGGCCGCTTCTACGACTTCGACGAGTCACGCACGATCACCCAGGGCGGGCTGTTCTCTTCCGGGTTCGATAACGTTGTGGATACGACGTCGTCTGACGGTTTCACGCCGCGCATCCTGGCGAGCTGGAACATGAACGATAACGTCACGCTGAACGCGCAAGCTTCGCAGGGTTTCCGACTCGGCGGCGTCAACGACCCGTTGAACGCAACGTTGTGCTCGGACGAAGACGAACTGATTTTCGGCGGATTCCAGTCCTATAGCGATGAGAAGATGTGGAACTACGAAGCGGGCATGAAGTCGACGTTCGCTAACGGCGTCACCTTCAACGCAGCCGCGTTCTACTCCGACATCGAGGACCTGCAGGTAACGCTGGACGCAGGCTCGTGTTCGTCACGTATCTCGTTCAACGTCGCCGACGCACACACAGCCGGCGTCGAGTTTGAACTGGGCGCGCAACCAAGTGACGCGCTGTACCTGTCGCTGGCCGGCAGCATTCTGCAGTCGGAATTCGATTCGACGGTGACGGATGCCAACGGCGCGATACTGGGCGGTGTTCAGGACGGCAATCGCCTCGCTTCAGTTCCGGATTTCCAGATCGCGGCATCAGGCAGCTACAACTATCCGCTTGAAATCTTTGGCGGCTCGGAGGGCTTCGTAACGGCGACCATTCATCATGTGGGTGATCGCATCACGCAGCCGAGCGATCAGAATTCCGGCGCCGGCGTGTTCTCGTCAGGCCTGCCTTTTGGTGGCGCGACGGGTGCCGAAGTGACGACGCTGGATCTACTGCTCGATCCGTACACCATCATCAATCTCAGTGCGGGCATCGAGAAAGACGACTGGTCAGCGGTTCTGTACATCCGTAACGTGGGTGACGAGAATGCCGATCTGTCGTTCGACCGTGAACGCGGTGGCCGGGCACGCCTTGCCTTCCGCACGAACTCGCCGCGCACCATTGGTGTCACGTTCAGGAAGAGTTTCTCGAACTAGGCGACAACCGCAGCAAACAAAGCGCCCGATCTTTCGAGGTCGGGCGTTTTTTTATGCGAGGTCGAGCTGCATGCGAATGAGCGGGCGAGGGCCGTCCCAGAGCTCTTCGGTCTCATCAGAGGTGATGCTGAAGCCGAGCTTCTCGTACAGCGACTGCGATTCGGGCAGACCGTCGGTGGTGAACAGGTAAATTGAGTCAAGTGCCTCGGCTTTGCAGAAATCGACAGCGCGTCCAACAAGCTCATTGCCGAGCCCGTTACCGCGCGCCGAGGGATCGACCACGACCCAGCGAATCTGCGCCGTGTCGTTATCGCGCAACGCGACCGCGGTACAGCCGATCAGTCTCGAGCCTTGCTCGGCTAGCCAGATGCGACCGCGAGCGTCGTTGTCCAGTACATACTCGGCAATGGTTCGCGCCACGTAGGCCTCAAAACGCAGACCGAATCCGTCCAGGGACTCATACGCTTCACCGTGCAATGAAATGATGCGGCCGAGGTCGCCGCAGCGGAGGTCGTCTCGAATGGAGATATCGCCAGACATGCCTCAAGAATGGTTAATTGCCGCTCGTAACGCAATACGCGGGGCAGCGCCTATTTACCCTTGACTGGCGGGGCCCCCGCCGGTCTAATACCCCGCCGGGTTGGCCCGCGCAGCGGGGCCGCGCGCTGCGAGCTTAACTGAAGGTTGAGCGAGGCAGTGCCGCTAAGGACTGAAGATCCATTTTCAGTCAGAAGTTGAAACAACACGTAAGCCAGAACATGGCCAGGTAGCTCAGTTGGTAGAGCAGCGGACTGAAAATCCGCGTGTCGGCAGTTCGATTCTGCCCCTGGCCACCAAACACTTAAAGGCCCCGTGAAGGGGCCTTTCGTGTTTGTGGAAAGAGCAAGCTTACTGAGTTCGATTGACTCGAATCGACT
>JABDNG010000023.1 GCA_013001045.1 Woeseiaceae bacterium
GGGCGATCGTACGGCGGCTGGTAGGTCACATCGACGCCGTCGATCTCGATGGTTCCGCTTGTCGGTACTTCGAAGCCGGCGAGCATTCGCAGCAAGGTCGTCTTGCCGCATCCCGAGCCGCCGAGGATGGAGAACAACTCACCTTTGGCAATATCGAGGTCGACGTTATCGACGGCGACGAAGTCGCCGAAATGCTTGCTGATGCCTCGAATACGGATGAAGTCGTTCATATGCCGCTCTTGACCCTGGCAAAGGCGCGCGTGCGCGGGCGTTCCCGCTTTGGGTCTGCCGAGAGGATGGGGTACAGGCGTTGCCAGGTTTCTTCATCCGGAAAGATCGACGGGTTGTTGACTATTTCCGGTTTGATGAATTGCCACGATGCCCCATTGGCGTTCGCATAATAAATGGTGTTGGCGATGTCCGCCGCGATGTCCGCGCGCAGCAGGAAGTTCAGGAATTTGTACGCGTTCTCCTTGTGGGGTGCGTCGCTCGGGATGTAGACGCCGTCGACCCAGAGGCCGGAACCTTCTTTCGGGACCGTGTAGCGCAATTCGATATCGATACCGGCTTCCTCGGCACGGGTCGATGCCTGGGCAAAGTCGCCGGACCAGCTCATCGCGACGCAGACTTCCTTGTTCGGCAGGTCCGAAATCATTTTCTGGTTGCTGAAATAGCGGATGTAAGGTCGCACGAGTTTCAGCTGCGCTTCAGCGGCAGCGAGGCTTTCATCGTCCACGGCGCTCGGGTCGAGGCCCAGGTAGGCGAGCACCATCGGAAACAGGTCAGTAGGTCCATCCAGCAAACTGACGCCGCAGTCGGCGAGTTTTGAGACGACGTCCGGATCGAACAGTATGTCGCCGCTGTCCATCGGATGATCTGGCAAACGCTTGCGGACCATTTCAACATTCCATGCGTAGCCGGTGGTCCCCCAGTGGTAGGGAATATTGTAATCGGTGACCCGGTCGTAGACGTTAATGCTGGCGACTACTTCCTCATCGAGGTTCTTGAGGTTCGCGAGCTTGCTCTTGTCGAGCTTTTCGAAGATACCGATCGGGGCTAGCCGCGAGGAAAACTGGTTGCTGTGTACGACCACGTCGTAGCCGCTGTTCCCGGCGAGCAGTTTGACGTCGACAACCTCGGAGGAGTCGTAAATATCGTAATTGACCTTGATGCCGTACTCGGCCTCGAACTTTTCGAGCGTGTCCGGCGCGACGTAGTCGGCCCAGTTGTAGACGTTGACGATGTTCTCGCCAGCGGAGGAGTTGTCGGCGTCGCCTGAACAGGCGCCAATCAGGAGGAATGCGAAACAAGAGGTAGTGCGAAAGGCCTTCCGTGCAGTCACATCCCGTCCAGTCCGCGTTTCAACAACGATCGGGCGATTATAAGCCGCTGGACCTCGCTTGTACCCTCCCAAATTCGATCGACACGGAGCTCCCGAAAGAAACGTTCCGCGACGTTTTCGCGCATGTAGCCCCGGCCACCGAAAATCTGTACCGCCCGATCCGCGACCCGATTCGCCATCTCCGAGACGTACAGTTTCACCATGGAGCAGCGGCTGTGCTGTGATTTGAGGTCTTCGCCCCGATCAGCCGCGCGCGCTGCATCAAGAGTCATGAGTCGCGAGGCATACAGCTCGGTCACGCTGTCTGCCAGCATGAACTGAATCGCCTGCTTTTCGCTGAGCGGGGCGCCATCGATGATTCGCTCGTTCGCAAATGCCATGGCCTCCTCGATGAGTCGCGCGGCCGCGCCACAGCTTCGCGCACCGATCATGAGCCGTTCATGGCGAAACCAGCTGTGTGTGTATGCCATGCCGTCTCCGGGTTTGCCCACGCGTTGCGAGGACGGCACGCGAACATTCGTAAAGCGGTAGGTCGGGTGGTGCGATGCGTAGGTGTGGCTGAACTTCGGGTTCGCAATCATCTCGATGCCATCGGTGCCCTGATCGACGAGGAACAGCGCTTCGTCGCCGTCGTCGGGCAGTCGCGCCTGGAACCAGAAGAAGCTGGCCAGATTCGCGCTCGTGACGTACCACTTCTCACCGTTGAGCAAATAATCGTCGCCGTCGCGCGTTGCGGTCGCCTCGAGGCCGGAGATGTCCGAGCCAGGGCCCGACTCGGTGATCGCGTAGCAGTCCTTATGTTCGCCGCGCATCATTGGCAGGATATATTCTTGTAATTGTTCCTCGGAGCAGGCGTCGAACATCCACGACTGCGCTTCGGGAAAACACCAGCTCAGCGCATTCGTTACGCGGCCGAGTTGCTCCCAGATGGCAACCTGTGACTCCAGCGGGAGTTCGAGGCCGCCGTGACTCTTCGGCACGTCAATCGCCGTAAAGCCAAGCTCGATTGCCTTCTTCTTGTTCCTTTGCGTGATCGCATCGGGAAGCACACCGTCGTTGAGTTCGGCTTCCACCTCGTGCGGTTGCAGGTAATTATCCGCATACTCGCGGGCAATCTTTTGCCACGCCAGCGCGTCTTTGCTGATGTCTATGTCCATCGGGAACTCACTTCGAAAAATGTTTTGGAAATACCTTGCACAGGTATTCGAATACGGCGTCCGTCGCTTTGTGCCGGTCGAACGTACGTGGGCTGATGAGGCACGATAACCAGAGTCCATTCGTCATTGACGTCAACGCGATGGCGACCGACTCAGCCGAAACGCTCTTGTATTTCCCCTCGGCAATAATCTCACTGGCGAGACGCTCGACCACGTCATCGTAGTATTGATCGCGCTCGTCGCAGATCTTGCGGTACGTGGGTCTGGATTTTACTTCGCCCCAGAAAGCGAACCAGACAGCGATCTTGCGGCGGTCGCAGATGGAGGGGCGCAGGTCGAGTTCGATGAGTGCCCGCAACTTTGCAGCGGCGTCCGGGCCCGATTTTTCGAGCGTCTTGTTGAACTGCGCTTTGTACTCGTCGGCCAGGTAGCGCAGCGTTTCGTTAAGCAGATTGTCCTTGCTTTCGAAATGCAGGTTTACGATGCCCTGTGAGAGTCCGGCTTCGCCGGCGACGTCGGCGAGTGTCGTGCTGCCCATGCCTTTGCGGGCAATGCATTTCATGGTTGCATCGATCAGCTGCTGGCGGCGCTGCTCGCGTCGGGCGGTACGCTTGGCGGTCTTGGCTGTGGCTACCATGCGGCAATCATGCCATAATATGAATGAATACTCATTCATTTTTAGAAGGGAGCGCTGGTGCGCAGCCTGTCCCGGTCCAATCGTCATTTCAAGCGGGCGAACACGAAATTGCCGCTCGGCGTGTCGTCCAATTTTCGCTATTGGGGCGATGACGCGACGATTTATGTCGAGCGCGGCAAAGGTGCACGCCTCTGGGACATCGATGGCAATGAGTACATCGATTATCGGCTGGCATACGGCCCGATCATCCTGGGATACGGCGATGAGCGTGTCGATGAAGCGGCTCGAAAGGGCATGGACGTCGGCGGCGTTTTCGCGCTGTCGACCGAACTCGAATACGACGTTGCGTGCCGAATCAGCAAAATGGTGCCGGCCGCCGAGCTTGTGCGGTTGTCGAACTCGGGCACCGAAGCGGTTATGGCGGCATTACGTATCGCGCGTTCGTTCACGGGCAAAGACGGTCATGTCGTCATGGAAGGCGGCTATCACGGCGTTTTCAGCGAAGTCATGTGGTACTCGGAAGTCGAAGAGTGGCAGCCGGGCGATGGCGCGCCGGACGTACTGCCCTTTGGCGGCGGCGTGCCGGCCATTACCAAGCGCCTGTTCCATCCGGTGCCGTTGAACGATGCCAATGCACTTGAAGACCTGATGAAGCGAAAGCACGCGGAAATCGGCGCTTTCCTCATCGAACCGATCATGGGTAATTGTTGTGCCATCAGTGCACGGGCCCAGTACATGAAGGACGTCCGCGAGATTTGCGACCGCTACGACGTGCTGTTGATTGTGGACGAAGTCAAGACCGGCTTCCGCGTTGCGAAGGGCGGTGTGCAGGAGCTGTTCGGCATCAAGGCGGACTTGTGCACGTTTGCAAAGGCGATTGCCAACGGCTACCCGATCTCGGTGGTTGCCGGGCGTGAAGATATCATGCGACATGTCGGCGACAGTGTCGTTCACGGCGGCACCTTTACCGGTCATTCGGTGTCGCTGGCGGCGGCGGCCAAAACGTTGGAGATTCTAGACGAGACAACGGCGCTTGCCGACATCGAGAGCTACGGTTTGAAATTGCAGGACGGACTTCGTCGCATATTGACCCAGCGCGAGATCGTGCACAGTTTCACGGGCCACCCCGCGCTGATGGGCCTGTTCTTCGCCGAGGATGCGCCGAGTAACTATCGCGAGTGGGTACACTCGGATTATGCGTTCTACGACGCGCTGGCGCCCGAGCTTCATGAGCAGGGAATTCTCGTCGAACCGGATTCAAGAGAGCCCTGGTTTCTCTGCGAATCTCACAATGTGGGATGCCTGGACGAAACGCTGGACAAATTCGAACGCGCGGTAGACATTACCCTGTCGAAACTCGAAGAAAAAAACACAAACACGAGCTCGAAATAATGAAGACATATGACGCGATCGTCGTCGGTGCCGGACACAATGGGCTGACAACCGCCGCTTTCCTTGCGAAAGCCGGCCTTGATGTTGTGTGCGTAGAAAAGAACGACTACATAGGTGGCGCGGCCGTCAGCCGGAATCTTTACAAGGACTGGTGGTATTCGAACTGTTCGTATGTCTGCAGCCTGTTGCGACCGGAAATATACCGCGCCCTCGAATTGCATAAACATGGCCTGCAGGTGACACCGTACGGCGGCTCGGTGACCTTCATGGAAAACGGCGATTATTACGGCTCTTATCACGACGAAGAGGTCGCGTACCGGGAAATGGCGCGCTTCTCGCGTCATGATGCGGACGCCTACAAATCGTATTCGGCCAATACGATGCGGCAATGCCGTTTCATTCGTGATTTCCTGCTAAGCACGGCGCCCGACCCGACATCATTCAAACCACGTGATATCAAAGAGCTCATCCGGATCGGCGGCAAGTTCATGGAGATGGGTGAGGATCGCATGTACGACACGATCCGCTTCTGGACCATGAGTGTTGCGGAATACCTGGACGAGTATTTCGAGACGGATGTCATCAAGGCGGCGTTTTCGGGCAGCGGCATTATCGGCACAGCGCTCGGCATCCATTCACCCGGCACGGCCTACGTGTTGCTGCATCATTACATGGGCGAAGTCGACGGCAATGTTGGCTCCTGGGGCTTCGCGCGTGGCGGCATGGGTGCCGTTTCAAAGTCCATCGCGGGCGCATTCCAGGCGGCCGGCGGTGAGTTACGCACCGAAGCCGGTGTCGACAAGATTATCGTCAAGAACGGCAAGACGACCGGCGTGGCCCTCGAAAACGGCGACGAGATTTCGGCAGAAGTCGTTGTGTCCGCCATGGATGTGAAGCGCACGTTCCTGAATTGCATGGACAAGAATGACTTGCCGGCGTCATTCCATAAACGCGTCGAGAACTTCAAGATTCGTGGCTCGTCGGGCAAAGTGAACATAGCGCTCGATGGTTTGCCTACGTTCCCTGCATTGCCGGAAGGCAGCTCGCTTTACTACAGCGATATGCACTTCATCGATTCGATGGAGCGCATGGAACGTGCCTACGATGACTGGAAGGCTGGCACCTGGTCCAAAGATCCGTACATCGATATGGTGATTCCGACAACGAGCGATCCAACCATGGCGCCGCCTGGCAAGCACTTCATGAGTTGCTTCGTCCAGTACTGCCCGCACCAGGTCGAGGGCGAGCCCTGGACGAACGAACAAAGAGACGCCTTCGGCAAATCGGTTATCGACCAGATTTCAAACTACAGTCCGGACTTCAGGGACCTGATCCTGCACGCCGAAATCAGGACGCCGCAGGACATCGAAGCGGAGATCGGCATCACCGAGGGCAATATCTTCCATGGCGAGCTCACGATGGACCAGCTGCTGTTCAACCGGCCTGTGCCGGGCTACGCACAGTATCGAAGCCCGGTCGATGGCCTGTACATGTGCGGATCCAGTACGCACCCGGGCGGAGGCGTAATGGCGGCGCCGGGCGCAAATGCAGCGCGGGAGATTCTCTCCGACCTGAAAAGACCAAGCACCGTACCGGAGAATTTCGGCGATGACTGACCGATACGACGCGATAGTAGTGGGCGCCGGACACAACGGCCTGGTGTGTTCTGCCTTACTTGCGAAGGCCGGCAAAAATGTGCTGGTACTCGAGGCTAACGAGCAGGTTGGCGGCGCTGCGATTACGCGAGAGTTTGCCGATGGCTACTCGGTGTCCGCGTGCGCGCATTTGCTGTACCAGCTGCAGCCCGAGGTGCGCAAAGAGCTGAAGCTTTCACCCGCGCTGTCCAGCAAGAATATGACGACCATCGCGCTCGACGTGAAGGGTAATCACGTGAGGCTCAAGCGCGATGCTGTTGACGGCGTGTCCGATGAGGACGCCGCGGGTTACAAGCGTTTCAAGAAACGCATGACGCGTTTCGCTGACCTGTTAAGAAAATACCTGAACAAGCCGCCACCGCGTCTCGGCACCAGGGATCTGAAAGACCTCGTCACGCTGGGACAACTCGGCTTCGATATTCGCCGGCTGGGCAAAGACGAAATGCAGGAATTCCTGCGCCTGATTGGCATGAACATCCACGATGAACTCGATGAACGCTTTGAAAGCCCGCTCCTCAAAGGCGCTGTCAGCCTGGATGCGGTGCTGGGAACTCACCTGGGCCCGCGTTCGCCCAACACGATCATGACGTACCTGTATCGGCTCGCGGGCGATCACGGGCGCGTGGCGGCACCACAAGGGGGCATGGGCAGCGTCAGCGACGAACTGGCACACGCGGCGCGCAGCGCCGGCGCAACGATTCGCACGAAGATGCCGGTCAAACGCATCGTTGTCGAGAACGGCCGGGTGACGGGCGTCGAAACAGAAGACGGCGAGCGCTTCAACAGTTACACCGTTATCTCCAATGCGGACCCGAAACAGACCGTGATCAACCTGGTTGGGACGAGACACGTTGAGACCGGGTTCGCGCGGCGGATTCATCACCTGCGCTCAAGAGGCAATGCGGCCAAATTGCACCTGGCGCTGGACGGCCTGCCAACTATTGCAGGACTCGCGAAAAAAGATTTTGCCGAACGTCTGGTGATTGCGCCGGACGAACACTACGTGGAGCGTGCGTTCAACCCGGCCAAGTACGGCGAAAGTTCGCCCGAACCCGTCGTCGAACTGACATTCCCGAGTTTCCGCGACGACTCGCTGGCACCCACGGGCAAACATGTACTCTCAGCGGTGGTGCAGTATGCGCCGTACGAATTGAAGGACGGCTGGAGCGATGCGGCGAAACGGGCTTTCAAGAAAACCGTGATCAGGACGATCGCGAAGTATGCACCCGATATCGAACAACGCATTACGGCGAGTGAGCTGCTGACGCCCGCGGACATTGAGCGCGAGTTTCATATTAGCGGTGGCCACTGGCATCACGGCGAACTGACGCTGGATCAGTTCCTGTTTGTGCGGCCGGTCAGCGGCGCGGCCCAATATCGCATGCCACTTGATGGCCTCTATCTTTGCGGTGCGGGCACTCACCCCGGCGGTGGCGTCAGTGGCGCCGCCGGCAGAAATGCGGCAAGAAGCATCCTGAGTCGGGAGAAAGCAGCATGAAAAGCCAACCAGTACACCAGGGACGCCTGAAAACGCCGTTCTACTCGCGACTCGCGGCGCTCGATACGGTTAATGAATGGCACCAGTGGAAAGGCTATTCGAGTGCCGATTCGCTGTATTGCGAAGACACGGAATACTTCGCCATTCGCAACGCGACGGCCGTGTTCGATCTGACGCCGATGACGAAGTACCGCATTACGGGTCCCGACGCACTCGACTACCTGAACCGGCTCGTTACCCGTGACATGGCGAAGATTCGACCGGGCCGCGTGGCGTACGCCGTCTGGTGCGACGACCAGGGACAGGTCATCGACGATGGCACGATCTTTCATTTGCGCGAAGGCGAGTATCGCCTGTGCTCACAGGAACGGCACTTCGCCTGGCTGACAGCCGCCGCCCTCGGTTTCGATGTGACCATTACGCACGAAACGGAAGACGTCGCCGCGCTCGCGGTGCAGGGTCCCACGTCGTTCAGCGTACTTAAGAATATGGGACTCAAAGGCCTCGAGGATTTGAAACCGTTCGGCCTGACGCATCTCGATTTCCAGGGTGTTGAACTCATGGTATCGCGCACGGGATTCACGGCCGACCTGGGCTACGAACTCTGGATCGACCCCGACAAAGCCGAGGCGCTTTGGGACGCCCTGTTTGAAGCCGGCAAGCTCTTCGGTATCCGCGCGATCGGCACGCACGCGCTGGAACTGGCACGAATAGAGGCGGGCTTTCTCGCGGCCTACATGGAATTCCTGCCAGCTGACGAAACCGTGCGCACGGGGGTTTCGCGTTCGCCACTGGAACTGGGGCTCGACTGGCTCGTCGATTTCAAAAAACCGAATTTCAACGGCCGCCGGGCCCTCGCGCACGAAAAACGAAACGGTTCGACGTGGCGGCTCGTAAAGCTCGACATCGAGGGCAACAAGCCGGCGCATCATTCCTATATTTTTGGTAATGAAAAAGCCAATAAAGGTCAGATCGGTTTCGTTACGTCGGCCGCATGGTCGCCCGTCTGCAAACAGAACATCGCGCTGGGTACGGTCCGCACGCCCCATGGCAAGCCTGGCGATTCGGTATGGATTGAAATCTACTACCAGCGTGAAATGCACTGGCATCGCAAGATGGCGAAAGCGACAGTCGTCGACAAACCGTTCTGGTTCCCACCGCGTCGCGGTGCGACGCCGCCCGGACCCTACTAGACGGAACTGCAGTGATGAAGCATCGGCTTGACCCACTGTTGCGGCCGCGGTCGGTCGCGATCGTCGGTGCATCGAATCGCCCCGACAGCATGGGCGAGTGGGTGCTGAAAAACCTGGGCCTGGGCAGCTACCCGGGCGACATCTACCCCGTCAATCCTCGTTACGAAACACTGCAGGGGCATCGCTGTTTCAAAACGATCGATGCGCTGCCGAAAACGCCGGACCTCGTCGTCTTTGCGGTTGGTGACGAACGACTGGAAGCAGCACTCGATGACGCCATCGCGGCTGGAGTCCCGGCAGCCGTCATTCAGTCGCCCCTGGCCATCGATAACGACTCCGCACCGGACCTGCGCCAGCGCGTGAGACAAAAAATAAGCGCTGCGGGCATGCTCGTATGTGGCGCCAATGGCATGGGTTACTACAACATTCGTGACCACGTGTGGACCTGTGGCTTCGACAGCAGTCCTCACGCTGCGCCCGGCAACGTGGCTTTGATCAGTCACTCGGGTTCCGGCATGTCGGGCATTATTGATTGCGAGGAGCGCCTGCGAATTAACGTCGCCGTGTCTACGGGCAACGAGATTGGCGTGACGATGGACGAGTACCTGGACTTCGTACTTGATTTGCCGGAAACGCGCGTGGTCGGATTGTTCATCGAGACGGCACGCGACCCGGACGGCTTTCGTGCGGCATTGCTAAAGGCCGAGCAACGCCGCATTCCAGTCGTGGCATTGAAAGTGGGTCGCACCGAAATGTCGGCGCAACTGTCGGTGTCGCACTCGGGGGTCATGGCGGGAGTGGATGCGACCTACGAGGCGTTGTTCGACCGCTACGGAGTACAACGTGCTCGCGACCAGGACGAGTTTGCAACGATGCTCATCATGTTCGCGGAGCTGCACCCCGTCGGTGCGGGCGGCCTCGTCGCGCTGCACGATTCCGGCGGTGAACGACAATTGCTCGTCGACCTCGCTCACGACGCCGGTGTTTCGATGACAAAGTTGTCGGAGCAAACGGTGAGTGCGTTGGAGGCGATTCTTGATCCCGAGCTTCCCGCGGTGAATCCCCTGGACGCATGGAGCCGCGGTGGGGCGGATGCCGGCGAGGTGATGACCCGTAGCTTGTCACTAATGATGCAGGATGCCGGTGCCGCGCTCGGCGCCGTGATTCATGATCGCGGGCCGGGCGGAAAAATCTACCCGAGCTACGTGAATTACATGCAGCGAGCCCGCAGCGAGACGGACAAGCCGGTCGCTCTCGTGGCTGCGCGGCAAGGCACAGGCTGCGATGAGGTGGTGGTTGCGAGTACTCATGCCGGCTTTCCTGTACTGGACGGCGTGAGCGCATTTCTAAGTGGCGTTCATGCCTTGTTCGCCTACCGCGACTTCCTGCTGCGAAAACCGGCACGGCCGGTTCGGTCGGAAGCCGCCATCGTCAGGAAATGGCAGGACCGTCTGCGTTCGGGAGGCTCACTGTCGGAGTCAATGTCGCTCACCTTGCTCGACGACTTCGGAATCGAGGCGTCAAAGGCAGAAGTGGCGAACAACGAGCAACAGGTCCTGGCAGTGGCGAAACGGATCGGCTATCCACTTTCACTAAAGACCGCGAAAGCGGGGCTTGTGCACAAATCGGATCTTGGGGGCGTGATTCTTGGCATCGGAAGCGAGGAGCAACTGCAACAGATGTACCAGATATTGAGCCACCGACTCGGCCCCGATGTGCTGCTGGCCTCCATGGCGCCGGCCGGCGTCGAGATGTTTCTTGGCATCAAGCGTGACCCACAGTTTGGGCCGGTTGTATTACTCGGTTTTGGCGGTGTTCTGGCGGAGACTATCAACGATGTGCAATTCGCGTTGCCGCCATTCGATGCGGCCCACGCACGCCGCTGTCTCGATCGCATGCAGTTTCGGCCGTTGCTCGACGGCGTTCGTGGTAGACCGGCGGTAGACATCGAGAGTTTTTGCAGCACGGCAGCGCGCTTTTCGGAAATGGCGCACGCGCTTCGTGATGTGCTCTCAGAAGTCGACGTGAACCCGGTAATCGTTAGCGAAGGCGCTGCGATAGCCGTTGACGCGCTGGTCGTCGGGCGCGATCGCAGAGAGGACGATCGTGCAAAAACTTGAGATTTATCAATCGCTTTGGGGGATGCAGCTGCGTAATCCGCAGCGCCTGGAGCGCAGCGATGAGGAAGCGTTTGCTCTGGTGGCGGAGGCCGGGTTCGACGGCATGTGCGTCGATCCCTCGGTCGAGGAGATCCCTGAAAATCTGCAGCGGCGCGCCTTATTCGAGCGACACGATCTCGGCTGCATGGTGAACGCGTTTCCTAACGCGGCGGATGACATGCAGCCGTTACTGAGTTTCGGGATGGACATGAATGCGTGCATGGTCAACGTGATCAGCGGCGTGATGCCCATCAAGCCGGAGGACGCCGTTTCTGTGGTGCGCCGCTGGATCGATGAGGCGAACGTCGCGAACATGCCGTTGCTTTTCGAAACTCATCGCGATGGATTGCTGAACGACCTTTACTTCACGCTGCAGTTGATGGAGCTGGTCCCGGAGATGCGCTTGTGCGCCGACCTGTCGCATTTTGTCGTTGATCGAGAGCTTCGCACACCAGTAACGCAACGGGATCAGAATTACATTCATTCAGTACTCGAACGATCGGACTGTTTCCAGGGGCGCATTGCGAACCGCGAACAGGTTCAAATTCAGATCGACTTCCCGCAGCATCGGCCATGGGTCGAGATATTCAAAGGCTGGTGGAAAGACGGCATGCGACTCTGGCGGCAAAGAAACGACGATGACGCCACGCTTGTCTTTCTCTGCGAACTCGGCCCACCGCCGTATGCGATCACCGATGCGAATCAAAACGAGTTGTCCGATCGCTGGCTAGAGTCCCTGCAGATTCGCGATTGGGTGCGCCAGATCTGGTCGGAGCTGGAACTGGAGCCGGGTTAGGACACTTACAAGTCGGAAGGTTTGCCATGGACCGGTTTGCCTTCAAAGAGCGTCAGCACGATCTTGGCTTCGGAAATTTTCGTCGCTTCTATTTCGAACAGGTTGCGGTCGACGATAATCAGGTCGGCCAGCTTACCCTTCTGGATGGACCCCGTGCTGTCTTCCTGCTTGTTGACGAATGCCGCATTGATGGTGAAAGCCTTGATGGCCTGTTCGAGCGTTATGCGTTGCTCGGAATTCATGACATCCGTGTCATGTGCCTCGGGATCGATGCGCGTTATCGCCGTCTCGATCTGCAGCATCGGGTTCGCCGTGGACACGTTCCAGTCACTGCCGAAAGCAACGGTGCCGCCGGCGTCGATGACGGACTGGATGGGATACATCCATTGCGCGACCTCAGGTCTGATAAACGGCAGCGTCAGGTCGACGACATAGTCGTCGGCGTAGGCCCATGCGGGCTGGAAGTTCGCCACCGCGCCGAGTTCAGCAAACCGCGGAATGTCGTCAGGATGTATTACCTGCAGGTGCGACAGGTGATGGCGCCGGTCGGAATCGCCATTTCTTTGCAATGCTTCCTGGACTGCATCCAGCGCGTAGCGCACGGCGCCGTCGCCAAGCGCGTGAAAATGCACCTGGAAGCCTTCGGCGTCCAGCAGGCTGACCGCTTCCTTCATAAATTCAGGTTCGATCATGGGGATACCGCGAGTAGCGTTCTCGACGAGATAGGGCTCGAGCATGACGGCCGTGTAGTTTTCCATTACGCCGTCAACGAATATCTTGACGCTGGTCGGACGAATGTTGCCCTTGTGATATCTGTCGCGCAATTGCAGGAGCTCAGGAATCTGCTCTTCGGTTTGCGCGTTGTCCCAGAGTAATGCCGCGACGATGCGAAGCTTGAGTTCGCCGGCGCGATCGAGTGCTTCGTAGGTTTCGAGGTCGTTTTCGAACGCGTAGGCTTCCTGCAACGATGTGATGCCATAGCTGTGCAGCATGTCGCGAGCGAACTTGAGCGCCTTGAGTCTCGTCTCCCGATCCGGTTCCGGTATGTGTTGTTCTACAAGTTTCATGGCGCCTTCCTGCAGGCTGCCTACGATCTCGCCCGTATCCGGATCCCTGTCAATGATGCCGTCCGATGGGTCCGGTGTGTCCTTGCCGATGCCAGCTATCTCTAGGGCTCGGCTGTTGGCCCAGCCCGTATGGCCGTCAGCCGATCGCAGGTATGCCGGGCGATCGGGCACCAGTTCGTCAAGAATGGACTTGCTGGCCTTGGCGCCCGGGCCGAACGCGGGCATCGACCACGCCCCTCCGGTCAGCCACCCATCGCCGGGTTGCGCCGAAGCACACTCGGAAATCTTCATGCGATAACCGGCAATGTCGTTCTGTGTGCTGAGGTCGCAGGCGAGGACCTCGAGCGCGCCGTAAATGGGGTGCACGTGGGAGTCCTGGAACGCGGGCAACATCAGGCGACGACGCAAATCATGCACGGCCGTTTTCGGGCCGATAAAACTGCGCACCGCATCGTCCGAGCCAACAAAAGTAATGCGGCCATCTCGAATTGCGACTGCCTGTGCCCACGGTTGATCGGGATTGACCGTATAAATCCGACCAGAGTGATAAACAACGTCCGCATGGTTTCGCTCTTCGGCCGTCTCCTTGCGAATGACTCGGCCACCCTTGATGACGACGCCGACTCTTTCCAGCAACTTGATGTTCGCCAGCGGGTCACCGTGAACGGCAATCAGGTCACCGTAGCGGCCGGCTTCTAAGGCGCCGACATCTCTGGCCATGTCCATATGCTCGGCCGCGAGCGATGTCGCACTCTTGATCGCGTCCATCGGCTGCATGCCGCGCCGCACCATGACGGCGAACTGCCTGCCGTTGTAGCCGTGTGGCGCGACACCGGCGTCGGTGCCATAGATGATTGGCACACCCGCCTTGTACGCTTTTTCGAAGACGACGCGCTGCGCCTCGGTTGTTTCCTCGTTCTTGCGCATGAATTCTTCGGGATAACCCAGCCCAGGGCCGACCTCTGCCGTGTAGCTGCCGTTGTAGACATCCATCGAGAACGCCACGCCGCGTTCGGCCGCCAATGCGATGGCCTCGTCGTCTGCTAACGATGCATGCTCGATCGAATCCACGCCGGCGAGAATGGCGTCCTTGATCGACTGCGCGCCGTGCGCGTGCGCCGTAACTTTGATGCCGGCCGCATGCGCGACGTCGACGACAGCGGCGATTTCATCCGGCGTCATCTCAGGCTCGCCGGGGACGCCGCCAAAAGCGAACACGGCGCCGGAGGCGATGACTTTGATCATGTCAGCGCCGTTATCGATGACCGTCTGGGTTTTTTCGCGAAACTCGTCGGCACCTTGGGCGACGCCAATGCGAATACCAGCCGGTATCTCGCTTTCATCATGGCCCGGTACAACGAGGTCGCCACCGCCGCCCGGGATTGTCAGGTAAGAACCGGCCGTTTGAATGCGCGGCCCCGGCACTTTTCCCTCGCGAATTTTCTTGCGTACATCGGTAATGGCCGTTGGAAAGTAGTCGCCTACGTTGCGAACGGTCGTGAACCCGGCGTCTAACGTGATTCTCGTATTGCGCTCCGTCATCGCCAGCGTCTCCGCCATCGGGCGACGGTAATAAACGGTCAGGTCGTTTGCGTCGTCATGCACCAGTGCCAGGTGCGTGTGGGTATCGATCAGGCCCGGCAAGCACGTGTATTCACTTAAGTCGACGATTTCGGCACCGACAGGCGGTGTCGAGTCCGGATTCAGAACAGACGCAATGCGGTCACCGTTGATGACGACGAGGCGCTCACCCAGCGGCTCATTGGCCAGCCCGTCGATCAGCGTGCCACACCGGATCGCCATCACTTTCCTGGCTTCCTTGCTCTCGGGCGGCGGAGATTCAGGTGCTTGCTGGCACGCGGCTAGCAGTGCAATGGTGAGCAGGGGGCCGACGAATCTGGGCATATACTCTCTCCAGTGGGCAGCGCCTACAGTAGCAAGCGCAGCACATCGTTGTGAAGTAAGCTTCGGACAATGATGACAACGAGTGCATGCAGCTCGAAGATGGCCTTTGCGGAAGCGCTCGCGAGACAGGCGCCAATAGTATTGGACGGCGGTCTGGCGACACAGCTTGAGGCGCAAGGATGCGATATCGCTAACTCGCTGTGGTCCGCGTCCTTGCTGACATCGGATACACGAGCAATCATCGATGCAAGCCGCGCATACCTGGACGCAGGAGCAGACTGCATTGCTACCGCAAGTTACCAGGCGAGTCGCGCGGGCTTTGCCGGGTTAGGGCTGTCCGCCGACGAAGCGGACAGGCTCATGCTGTTGTCGGTCGAACTTGCGATACGCGCGCGCGATGAGTTTCTTGTCGACAATCCGGTATGCGAACGATTACCGTTGATTGCGGCGAGTATTGGACCCTATGGCGCGGCGCTTCACGACGGCTCGGAATACTCTGGCGAGTATGACGTCGGTGCCGGTGATCTGCGCGCATTTCACAGCGAAAGATTGCAACTGTTCGACACGAGTAATGCGGATGTGCTGGCGTGCGAGACCATACCGTCCTTTGTCGAAGCAAATGTCATCGCCGAGTTGTTACGGGACTGTAAGACACCGGCGTGGATGAGTTTTTCGTGTCGTGACGGCCGGCACATCAATGACGGCACGCCGATCGAGGCAGCCGCGCGCCTGTTTCGCGATCATCCGGTGGTCCTGGCGGTCGGAATCAATTGTACGCCGCCACAATATGTTCGCTCTCTGATTGGGGAGGTTCGCAAGGCGCTCCCGAGGGTAGCGGTTTTGGCATACCCCAATTCTGGTGAGACGTACAATGCAGCGACTAACTCCTGGACAGGTACCGTATTGCCCCTGGATTGTGCCAGCGCCGCGGCCGAATGGGCGACGGCAGGCGCGAAACTGGTTGGTGGCTGTTGTCGCATGGGTCCGGAGCACATTCGTGCAATGGCCGAGCGACTTAAAGGGATCGTGTAGCCAGGGTTTTGCGAGCGGCGAACACAAATAGTGCTGTCAAGAACAGGAGTATTGTGACGGATACGCCAAAATGTTTATCAAGTCCTGTTTCGCTGATCGGACGTTTGTCAAACGCGCCGGCAATGTCCGTCCACCAATAGGAGAAGTTGACGACGTCCGTCGCCGTGTGACTGATTATCCCGGGGATGAGCGAGCCGGATACGCGAGCCAGCACCCCCCATATGACGCTGATCACAAACAATATGATGACAACACCGCCCGCCCAGGCCTGGTTGAGATGTGCGACGGTGAATATTATTGAAACTATTGCGATACCCGTGGCTGGCCCATAGCGCTTCTCGAGCGGAACCTGCATGTAGCCGCGAAACCCCACCTCTTCCGTGACGCCGGCGACCAGCGCAGCGAGAACGAGGAGTAACCAGACCTGCCAAAGCGGGATCGCGGAGAAGTCGTAAGGTAATTTCCAGGCGTCGGCCGGGAATTCGACGATCCGAAATGTAACGACCAGGATCGCCTGCAGCAGTATCGCGGCTGTAAGCGCCGCAATCAGACTCCACGTCCAGGCCTTCGCCGGCAAGGCCGTGCTGCGAAAGCACTGCTTGCGGAATTCTGCCGTTGACGCGGGCCACCAGTCGCCGCTGAAGTACCGCCAGTAGACCCACAAGACTCCTATCATCACGAAAACCGACCAGGGAGCCGGAATGAATGTCAGCACCAATGTCCACGCTATCGAGCCTGCGATTGCGAAGACCATGAAGCCGACCACGACGGCGCGCACGACGACCGGTGTACGGCTCCAGAACGCCGCGATGCGTGAGTGTGTCGGCGCTGTTTGCTTGCTCATGTCATTCTCCCGGGAGATTAGTCGGCGACGGGCTGGTCGGTGCGAATAAACAGCCACAGTACGGCGCTGATGAACGCGAATGCCGTGCCGGAGACCATAGCTGCAGTCCACCCGAATGTCGCCGCGGTAAACGGCACGAGCAGCGCGTTGACAAAGCCGACCGCATTGCCGCCCGTGTTCATAACGCCGCATGCGGCGGCCGCGTGGCGACCCCCAATCGCAATGCCTGCAGCCCAGAAGGCGCCTTCGGTAAGCTGGTTGAAAAGGAACGATGCCGCAAGGCAGGCCACTGCAATATACGCGCTGTCGCTGAACGAGCCGGCAAGCAGAAACAGGCCCGACAGGGTGACGCCGAACATCGCGGGCCATGCGCAGCCGCGGCGCAAGCCATAACGCCGACACAAAAAGTCACACAGCAAGCCGCCCGCGGTCGCGCCAACAGCCGCCGCGATCCATTGCGCCGATGTCAGAAAACCGGCCTGCTGACTTTCAAAGCCACGCACGGTGACCAGGTAATAAAAGACCCAGTTGAACATCTGGTAGAAGACGTAATTCATGCAGAAATAACTGAGCGTCAGCAGAATCACGTTGCGATTGCGCAGAACGCGCAACCACGATGGTTGGCCATCGCTCGCTTCGACTGCCTGCGGCCGGTTCGCGTAGATCAGCTCGACTTCTTCGTCATTGGTCGCCGGGTGATCCGACGCATTATCGCGCGCATACCACCACCAAAGTGCGGCGCCAATGAGCGAAAGCGGAGCAAGCAGCACGAAAGACTGCCGCCACCCCAGGAACGTCAGCATCCAGGCAACAACGGGTGCCGTCGCCGCCGTGCCCAGCGTCAGGCCGGTGCTTGAAAGTCCATTGGGTAGTGCCCATCCGCCGACAGGGAACCAGCGCTCGACAATGCCGCCGGTCAGCGGGTAAATCGGCGCGTGTGCGGCGCCGACCAGGAAGCGCACGGCAATAAGCGCGATCACCGTCACGGTGGCGCTGCCGAAACTCTCGTCGGGCACGACGCTCGTGAGCAATGTCAGTGCCGCCCACGCCACCATGATGATCGTCAATGCCCGGCGCGGGCCGAGCACGTCGCCGAATACACCGCCGGGAAACTGGAAGATCGTATAGCCTGCGGTGAACGCGGCGAGAATGTAGCCGAACTGTGCTTCAGTGAGATCGAGGTCGACCACCATCGCCGGGCCGGCCGTCGATACGTTGTAGCGCAGCACGTAGGAAATGAAGCTTGCCAGCACAAGGAGGGCGAGAATCCGCCAGCGAACGGTGCTGGGGCGATTCAACTTAAGACCACTTCAGGCAATTTCAGCGGTGTGCTGGCGATTCCTATGGCGCCCGCGGTCGTAAGTTCATCAACCGACCCGTAGCCATACGAAACGCCGATCGGCCGCATGCGGTTAGCAACAGCACCGATGAGATCATGCTTGCGGTCGCCTACCATCGTTCGTGCCACGTCACCCGGGTTGTCAGCAATGGCAAACTCGAGCAGCTCCACTTTGTTGGAGCGCGTGCCGTCCAGTTCACAACCGTACACCGTTTCGATGAATGCACCCATTCCGAAATGGTCGACGATTCGCCTGGCGTGGACGCGCGGCTTGCTGGTTGCAACGAACAGGGTGTGACCGGCATCGCGAATGGTCTGCAATGCGTCGAGTATTCCCTCGTAAGGAACATTCTCCTGCCAGCCAACGTCGACGAAGCGCTCGCGGTACAGATCGATTGCCTTGAGCGTCAGTTCTTCGCCGACCATTTCCGGGAAAGTATCGTACAAGGGCGGGCCGATGCAGCTGTAAAGGTAGTCGTCGCTCGGGTGAGGAAAACCAAGCTCATCGAGCGCATAGAGAATACATTTCGTAATGCCCTCGTACGGGTCCGTCAGCGTACCGTCAAGATCGAAGTAAATATGTGCGGACACTTATGCAGACAACCTCGCGCTTTCATTGCGGGCATCAGAGACAATCGCAATGCCGCCACGCAAGACGACGAGCGCGATGATTGCGCCAATGACCAGGTCCGGAATTGACGATGCCAGGGTGTGTACCAGGACACCGGCGACAATAACGCCCGTGTTTGCGATGACATCGTTTTTTGAGAATATCCAGCTGGCGCGCATATGCACCTCACCGTCTTTTTGCCTGGAAATTAGCGCAAGGCATACGACGTTGGCGACCAAAGCGATTACACTGACGCCGATCATATACAGGGCTTGAGGCTCGCTATCGACAAACCAGCGACGCGCCACTTCAATGGCTACCCCGGTTGCCAGTAGAATTTGAAAGACGCCGCTCATTGCGGCAGCCCTGATTTTCGTACTGGCAGCCCTGCCTACGGCGAACAGTCCAATCCCGTATACGGCTGCATCCGCAAGCATATCGAGCGAGTCGGCAATCAGCCCCGTTGACTCCGCGATAATGCCGGCGGCCAATTCCACAATAAACATCGTGGCATTGATTCCCAACAAAATCCAAAGCACACGGCTTTGTTCCTTCGATTCGATCTCTACGTCGCAGCCGCAATCCGACATCAGTTATTCTGCAGGATCGCGTGTGCCGCGTTATGGCCCGGTGCTCCCGTAACGCCGCCGCCAGGGTGCGTTCCCGCGCCGCACAGATAGAGGTTTTGTATCGGCGTTGCGTAACGCGACCAACGCGGCAGCGGGCGCATGAAAAACATCTGCTCGAGTGAAATATCGCCGTGGAAGATATTGCCTTCGGTGATGCCAAAGGTCTGTTCGAGGTCCAGCGGCGTGTAAACGCGACGGGCTATCACGGAGCCGGGTACATTTGGCGCAAACTGTCCGATCAGCTCGGTAACCTGGTCACCCAGTAATTCACGACGATCGTCCCAGCTTCCCTGGGCGGGCGAGTAGGGCAGGTACTGAACGAAGCAGGTCAGCATATGCCGTCCGTTCGGAGCGAGCGTGTCGTCGACATTGGAAGCAAGCACGCAATCGACCCAGAGTCGGTCCGGTACATGGCCTTGTTGTGAGGCGTTGTAGTTGGCTTCCGCCTCGGCGAGCGTCGGAATCAATGTGAAGAGCGATCGTTGAGCTCTTGTGCGACCCGCCGGCATGCCGTTGACCTGCGGCTCTTCGGACAGCACGAAATTCACTTTGCCCGCCGGGCCGTCCATGCGGATGTTCGCGACGTCCGCCCGAAAGTCGGCCGGGAGCTCACTCTTGTCCAGTAGCGTCAGAAACGTTCTTTTCGGATCGGCGTTCGACACGACGAGGCCGGCGTCGATGACCTCGCCTGATTCCAGTGTCACACCCTGGGCCCTGCCACTTGTAACGTTAATGACGTCGACCGGTGCGTCGGTGCGGATCTCTACGCCGAGTTCGTCGCAGGCTGTACGCATCGCCTGTGTTATTGCTCCCATGCCGCCAATGACGTGCCCCTGCCAGGCTTGTTGATCCGCGTCACCGCCGCTTAAGAGATGAAACAAAAGCCCCATCGCCGTACCGGGGTGGTAGGGGCCGCCGTGCTTGCCGTACAGGCTGTTCGACAGGATCAGGCGCTTTAACTTGTCCGACTCGAAGCGCCGGTCCAGGAACTCGCCCAGTGAGCCGGTCAGGAAACGCGTGAGGCCGCTGATATCGTCGCCAGTTACTCCGCGAAAGCGGCGGTAGGTTCGCCATAGCTCCGATAATCTTGATAGACCGGTCGCATGTATATCCGGAGGCGCTTCGAGAAAGAATGGCTGAAGGTAGGCAGCGAGGCGCTTGAGTTCGTTTTCCGTTTCGAAAAAAGTTTCGATGTCGTCGGGCGCAACGCGAGCCAGCTCCGCGCGCATTCTTGCCTCATCGGACCACCAACCGACCACGTCGTTTTCCAGTGCGGCCTGTACGACGGGATCGCACTCGACCATTTTCAGGCCATAGGACGCGAGCTTGAGATCCCTGATTATGGCTGGTCGCAGCATGGTTGCGATGTACGAGGCCGTCGATACGCGGCAGCCCGGCGCCAGCTCTGCGTCAACTTCCTCGGT